>JBEVKO010000227.1:0-10854 GCA_040509705.1 Beijerinckiaceae bacterium | reverse complement strand
GGTGCGCTGTCGGGCCGCGTAGCAGCGTCGCCTCCTTCGATGCTTCGCGTCTGTCGAAACCGATTGATGAGAACGCCGATCGCGAGAAGACGTTCGCCATCACCTGTTTCTACATTCGCGCCGGCCATCGCGGCAAGGGCGTCATGACTGCATTGGCGCAGGCCGCCATTGACCATGCGCGCCGGCGGCGCGCCGTCGCGATTGAGGCGTGTGCGATCGACACTAAGAGACAGTTGATGTGGGGTGAAGGATTCGTCGGGCTCGCGAGCGTGTTCCGCAAGCTCAACTTCAGAGAGATCGCGCGACGCACGCCCACACGCCCGCTTATGCGCCTTCAGCTTGGCGAAGCGAAGCGCGCCACAGCGGGTTCGGTTCAGTCGCTGCGCGGCCGGCCGATACGGTAGACGCCCTTGAAGTCGTCCGGATCGACGATCCGGCCCTTCCGCACAATCACGATCCGGCCTTCCTTCATGAGCCTGACCGCAATGCGACGCGTCGGCTGCATCAGTGGGCCCCAATGGTCGGGATGGTCGCCTGCAACCGCGCGCGCGGCGTCGGACGGGCAGATTGTGGCGTTGCCGTCCCGGCGTGCTACGAGGTCGAGCATGGCTGCTTCAAGCGCAGCTTCCATCGGAGGGTTCGGCGTCATGACGCCGGACATGCGCGTCGGGCGCGCGTCAGTCAAGCGACGAAATTGGTTGACCGGCGGCGCACACGGCAGAAACTCCGATGCCGAGGAGTTCCAATGCCACAGACCATCACACGTGGATTCAAGGCCTTGCTTGCCGACGCCGAAAAGGACGTCCGCACGCTTTCGGTCGAGGAAGCGCTCGCCATGCGCGGATCGAGCGACGTCGTATTTGTTGATCTACGCGATCCACGCGAGCTTGAACGCGACGGGAAGATTCCGGAAGCATTTCATTGCCCGCGCGGAATGCTGGAATTCTGGATTGATCCGGAAAGTCCCTACGCCAAGCCGACCTTTCAGCAGGACAAGACCTTCGTGTTTTTCTGCGCCGGCGGCTGGCGATCGGCGCTGGCGGCCAAGACTGCGCAGGACATGGGACTGAAACCGGTGGCGCACATTCGCGGCGGCTTCGGCGCCTGGAAGAAGGCCGGCGGACCCATCGACGCAGCCGCGAAGTCGCAAAGCTCGTAGGCGGCGTCAGTTCTGAAAAGTCGGACCCGGTTGCACGCCCTTTGCAGCGAGGTTCGCTATCATTGATCGGTAAGGCGCCGGCAATTCCCAGTGATCGGCTGCCGCAATGAGCACGTCGACATAACCCGGCAGCGGAACGCCGGGTTGTTGCGCGCCTCCTACATAAATCATGGCTCGCATTGAGCGGCCGTTGCCGACTATCACCGTCACGAAGCCCTTGCGATAAAGTCCGCGATCGACGCCCTCGAACCGGTCGAGTTTCTGCACATCGGCCAGCGCGAGGTTCCAGACGACGCCAAACACGTTGTCCCGCGGCGCGCGCGCCAGCGACGCATAGCCCTCGGCCGTGATGAACAGACGGTGGCGGGGCAGCCGGGCCACCCCGAGGGAGCGCGACGCCGGACAGCGCCGCGCCATGGCGGCGGCGTCCATATTGGCGCCATAGGCGAAGTAGAGCGGCATTTCACAACAGGATCGATGGACGCAGCGTTTGCGGGGCGCGCGACCCTGTCACGAACCAAGGGCCATTGACGAGGAAGAAGAGGCCGACTCCGGGTCGGAAAAACCGAGCCCACGCGGCGGCGCGCCATGGCGATTGGCGCTCGCTTCGCCCTCGCTGATCTGCAGCCAGAGCGCCGCAGCGACGATGGGGATCGTGCACCCGATGAGCATGGCGAAGTAAATGTCCGTGTCAGGATTCAACCGCTCCGGCCCGAAGGAGACGTACATCGCCACGACAAGAATTCTTACCCACAGGAGCTGCAGCGCCACGGCCCCGGGAACGAGCCAAAGCGACTGGCCAAGATCTCGCAAGCGCTTTGCGACAGCAACCAAGCTCACCCAGACGAAGAGGACCTTGAGCGTGACGATAGCCGCGGAACCCGGGTTCACGCCGGCGAGCCATATCAGGCTGGCGCCAATCGTCTCAACGAGGATGGCGAATGCCACTGAGACGAGAAAGCCCTTGCGGCTGGCTCGCCCGCGCGGATCGAGAAAGCAGTGGAGAAATTGCGTGATCGTCATGACCAGATCGTCGTGGCGCGGGAGTCTCGGCGCGCAAGCTGACAAAGGCCGGTTGAGGAAGCGTTAAGAAAACGTTGAAACGGCGCTACATCGCCAGACGTCGCATCGGCCTAAGCGAATTCCATGATGACGGCGTCGACGGCCAGCGTGTCGCCCGGTTTGCAAACAATTCTCGCAATCGTCGCATCGCGATCGGCGCGCAGCAGATTTTCCATTTTCATGGCTTCGACGACGCATAGCGCTTCGCCCGCCTTGACCTCCTGGCCGACAGACACGTCAATCGATTTCACCAGTCCCGGCATCGGGCAGAGAAGTTGCTTGCCCGTATCAACCGCAGCCTTCTCTGGCATCAGCGCCGCTAGTTCCGCCTCACGTCGAGTATAGACGCGAGCTCTTGCGTAGGCGCCTGCATGTCCAAGCGCGACGCCGTTGAGGATGGGCCGTGCAAGAACAGCGATCGAGCGCCCCGCAACGTCGCCGCGCCACACAGGCTGCCCGGGTTTCCACCTCGAATGCACGGCGACGCTTCGCGTATCGCCGCCATCTGCAGAAATGGCCAGCGCCAGGCGGTCTTCGAATTCTTCGCCAATCGCTATCTCGAACCGCTGCGCGCCGAGGGTAACGACGCGGTCGCGTTCGAACGCGACTTTTCGCCAGCTTTCCATCTGGCCGGAAATCTGGCGCTTGCGCTGGTTGAGACGATGGTCGATGGCGGTCGCTACTGCCGCCATGCGCAACGCGATTTCGCCGACCGGATCCGGCGGCGCGAAACCGTCAGGGAACTCTTCGGCGATGAAGCCAGTCGACAACTCCCCCGCCCGCCAGCGCGGATGCTGCATCAACGTCGAGAGGAATGGGATATTGTGTCGAATGCCTTCAATGGCGAAAGCGTCGAGCGCTTCGGCCTGAGCGTCGATGGCCTCGGCGCGCGTTGGCGCATGCGTCACGAGCTTGGCGATCATCGGATCGTAGTAGATCGAGATCTCGCCGCCTTCGTATACTCCCGTATCGTTGCGGATCGTGGCATTTCCAACTTTGCCCTCAACTGGCGGGCTATAGGAGACCAGCCGCCCTGTCGATGGCAGGAAATTGCGGGTCGGGTCTTCCGCGTAGACGCGGCTCTCGACGGCCCAGCCGTTCAGCTTGATGTCCGATTGCTCGAAGCGCAGTTTTTCGCCAGCTGCTACGCGAATCATCTCCTCGACAAGATCAATTCCCGTGATCATCTCGGTCACCGGATGCTCGACCTGGAGGCGCGTATTCATCTCAAGAAAGTAGAAGCTGCGATCCTGTCCCGCGACGAACTCGACAGTACCGGCGGAATCGTAGTTCACCGCCTTGGCCAGCGCGACCGCTTGTTCTCCCATCCTGCGGCGTGTCGCTTCGTCGAGCAACGGCGATGGCGCTTCTTCAATGACCTTCTGGTTACGCCGCTGAATCGAGCATTCACGCTCGCCGAGATAGACAACCTCGCCATGCTTGTCGCCAAGCACTTGAATCTCGATGTGGCGTGGATCGACGATGAATTTTTCGACGAACACGCGGTCGTCGCCGAACGAAGACGCAGCTTCCGACTTCGCGCGCGCAAAGCCATCCGCAACGTCGCCGGCGGAATGGGCGATACGCATGCCTTTTCCACCGCCGCCGGCCGATGCCTTGATCATCACCGGATAGCCGATCTCATCGGCGATCTTCACGGCATGCTCCGGCGATTCAATAATTCCCAGAAATCCGGGAACGGTCGACACCTTCGCCGCGGCAGCAGCTTTCTTGGACTCGATCTTGTCCCCCATGGCGGCGATCGCCCCGGGATTGGGGCCGATGAAGGCAATGTTCGCCGCCTTCAGGGCGAGAGCGAACGCCTCCCGTTCCGAGAGAAAGCCGTAGCCGGGATGCACGGCTTGCGCGCCTGTCGAACGGCAGGCTTCGACGATCTTGGCGATGACGAGGTAAGATTGAGCGGCCGGCGGGGGGCCGAGATGAACCGCTTCATCCGCCATCTCGACATGGAGCGCGTCGCGATCGGCGTCAGAATAAACCGCCACCGTGCGAATGCCCATGCGCCGCGCCGTCTTGATGACGCGGCAGGCGATTTCGCCTCGGTTGGCGATCAGAATCTTTGAGAACATGCCGCCTCGCCCGGTGAACCTGCTCCCAGCGTTGTAGAGCAAAGTCCAGCGGCGTGGGAACCCGAAACGGGTTAGACTTTGGCTCGGCGAGCGGAACCAGTCCGAGAGGCGGTCCCGCGACGCTGCTAGACCGTCAGACCAGAGGAATCGAGCCAACCGAGCGTCAGAGCGACGGGCGCGCGATCGGCGGTCGGCGTGTCATAGCCGAACGCCGCGGCGGCGATCCGGGGATCGCAGTTCTGCGCCTCCCGCACGACAGCGACGAGCAGGCTCTGATGCGTCCCGGTCGCCCGGCCGCCGTTCAACGCCATCCGCGACAGCAACCAGTCGGCGATCGCTGGGGTCACAACGCCCGTCGGACGTTCGCCCCACACCAAGATGTCGACCATCGCGTCGACGAAGTAGTGCGACCATTCCGTGGACTTGTCGCCGGCGGCGGCGTCGATCGCGAGAAGCGCTTCGGCGATCTGGAGCCCGTCCGATTCATGCTCCTCGCCATCCTCATGACGACGGAGTTCTGCGACATCGGCGGCGCTGATGCGGCCGGACGCTGAAATCTTGTGCGCGAACGCGCTTAGGAATTTGATGTTCATCGGTCGACGCCTCCCCGGCTTTTGGCATTTTTGCCGGAATGTCCCTGTCACGCGTCGATCCTTGCGTCTCAGCAGTCGCGAAGAAGTTAACGTCCAGATCTGAATGGCCATTCAGGTTAAGCACGAGTCATGACCCATGGTTGCGGATTTCTTGCTCAGCGCATGAGTAGCGCTGTGCGGCGGAACACATGAATGAACAATTCTTCGCTGCCGCACGTAACCCTGTTCTGCGCTTGCAGTTGAACTGGAAAGGGTTTGCAAGCAGCATGTTTACCGGTTGTCGACCATCTTGATCGCAACTTCCAACTAGTAGCCAAATAACTGAACGTCAGTCGCCTTGCGAAAGATACTAATCAATCACTTGCTCGAGCCGCCGGCGCGCGTGACGGGGACTACGCGCTTCCTTTTCGCGCTGGTCGCGGCGCTTCTGGATACAACTGAAGACTCGTATGTGCTCCTGACCTGTTGGCGCGAGCCGGATCTGCCCGCGCCTCTGCGGAACCCTCGCCTTCAAGTGATCACTAAGCCATACAGGAAATCGACGGTCGCGAATGTATTGCTTCAGAACAGCATCGTTTCGCGAGCGATGCGCGAATCCGGTGCGGCGCTTGAGTATAACGGAAACCCGCTCGGCGCCTGGATGGGCGAATGGCCGCGCGTCATTACCGTGCATGACCTCTACCTTGAAACGATGCCGGATGCCTACGCCCGCCGGCATCGCTGGGCGTGGAACATGATTTTCCCCTTCATCACACGCAGCGCCGGGAGGATCATCGTTCCGTCAACAAGCACCAAAAAGGACCTGTTGCGCAATCATCCAGGCAACATCGACAAAATCAGCATCGTCCCTGAGGCGCCCGCCTTTGCTGAAGACGGAGGCGCGGGCTTGCCGCCGCTGTCTGGCCGTTTCGGACTCATGGTCGGAAATCTTTCTCCTAACAAGAATCCGGCGGCTGTCGTCGAAGCGCTCGCCATTCTCGCCAGCCGCGGAATAAAGATTCCGATCCTGCACATCGGCCGTGATGAGCGGAATCTGCTTGCGAAAGCCTGCGCTCGTCATCCCGAACTTGCGCCGATCAAATCGATTGGAGGGGTCGATGATGCTACCTTGAAGGGCGCGTATGCGCACGCCGCGTTCTTCGTCAATTCATCGCTGCATGAAGGGTTCTGCCTGCCGATCGTAGAAGCGCAATCATTCGGGACGCCTGTCATCGCCTCGAACAGATCCGCGATCCCTGAAGTCGCCGGCGACGGAGCGCTGCTCGTCAATCCGGATTCGCACGGCCACCTCGCCGAGGCCATGGCGCTGGTATGGACCAACAGCAACTTCGCGAGCCAGCTCAGCCGGCGCGCGAGACGCAACGCCCGCCGCTACTCTTGGCGAAGGACCGCTTTAATGGTCAACGGCATCTTTGACGAGGTGGCGCCGGATCTTGGGCGCGCCCGCTGGCGGGATGCGGCGGTGGCGAGCGTTCCACGCGCTGGCGGGCGACAAATTGCCGGCGCTGGCCGTCGCTGGCGCGGCCTGATCCGGCTCCTGCGCGGCGGCGCTGCCAGCCCCGCGTCGATGGCAGTGGCTTACTCAACGCTTCGATGCCACGGTGCCACAAAATGGAGCCGTGAGAATGTCTACCCCCAAACGGCGCGCACTTGCCCGGGCGCGCGAACTGCTGAAGCGTCATGTCCTTATTGACGGTCACAACGACTTGCCGTGGGTCATTCGCTGCGACGCTCGCGCGCGGCGACGTCGCTGCGTTCCAACTCGACAAGCTCGGCAATGATCGCGACACCGACATTCCTCGGCTACGGAAGGGCCAGGTTGGCGCGCAGGTGCTGGCGGCCTTCCTGCCCACCGAAATCCCGCATCCTGCGACCGTGACGCTGGAGCAGATCGATCTCATCCGGCGGATTGAGGAGATTCACGCTGAGACATTTCATCCCGTCCGCCGCGCCGCAGACATCGCCAGAGCGCGAAGGCTGGGGAAGATCGGTTCGATCATATCGGTGGAAGGTGGCGTTGGACTGGAGAATAGCCTTGCTCCGCTGCGTGCATGGCATGCCCTCGGCATGCGTGTGATGACCCTGTGTCACAACGGCAATTTGGGGTGGATCGACAGCGCAACGGACAAACCTGCCCACAACGGGCTGACCGAATTCGGACGAAGCGTGATCGCCGAGCTCAACCGGCTCGGCGTGCTGATTGACCTCAGCCATGCGTCGCTCAAAGCCGCTCATGATGTCATCGATGTTTCGACTGCGCCGGTCGCCCTCACCCATTCCAACGCCTTCGCGCTCTGCAACCACCCGCGCAACGCACCCGACGATCTGTTGGCCCGCCTTCCTCAGAATGGCGGCATCGTCATGGCGACCTTCGTCCCGGCGTTCATCCGTCAAAAGACTCGGGACGCGCTGCGCAAGTTTCAGGACGAGCATGGCAAAGCGCCCGTCAGCATCGTTAGCGATGACATCAACGCGGTGAAGCGCGCTTCGCTCGCCGAATGGGAGAATGACGGCGCGGCGATGCTGGCCGAACACGTCGAATACATGACGAATATCGTCGGCGTCGATCATATCGGCATCGGATCTGACTTCTATGGCGGGCCGAACCCGCCGGGCCTGGAAGACGCGAGCGCTTTCCCGCATCTCTTCGCCGAGTTGATCGAGCGGGGGTGGGACGAAACGGCGTTGGCGAAGCTGGCGGGCCGTAACTTCGTCCGCGTGCTGAAGTCGGTCGAGAAGCAGGCTACAAATTCAGCGTCGGCGAGACCACGAGCGCGGCGGCAGGCGTAGCGAGACGAGCGCGCTTCCTATAGCGGCAAATTGTCATGTTTGCGCGATGGCCGCTCGACGCTCTTGGTCCGAAGCATCGCCAGCGCCCGGGCGACGCGCCGCCGGGTTGAATGCGGCATGATCACTTCGTCGATGTAGCCGCGCTCGGCGGCGACGAATGGCGAAAGGAAGCGGTTTTCATATTCCGCCGTCCGCGCGCTGATCTTGTCCGGGCTGTCCATCTCGGCGCGAAAGATGATCTCCACCGCGCCCTTTGCGCCCATCACGGCGATCTGGGCCGTCGGCCAGGCGTAGTTGACGTCGGCGCCGATATGCTTTGACGCCATGACGTCATAAGCGCCGCCAAACGCTTTGCGCGTGATGACGGTGACCAGCGGCACCGTGCATTGCGAATAGGCGAACAGCAGCTTGGCGCCATGCTTGATCAGGCCGCCATACTCCTGCGCGGTTCCCGGCAGAAAGCCAGGAACGTCGACAAAGGTGACGATTGGAATTTCGAACGCATTGCAGAATCGCACGAACCGCGCCGCTTTGCGCGATGCATCGCTATCGAGCACACCGGCGAGCACCATAGGTTGGTTGGCGACGACGCCGATGCTGCGCCCCTCCATTCGGGCGAAACCCGTGACGATGTTCTTGGCGTAGGCTTCCTGGATTTCGAAGAAATCTCCTTCGTCGACCGTCTTCAGGATCAATTCCTTGATATCGTAGGGTTTGTTCGGATTGTCGGGAATAAGCGTGTCGAGCGAGTAGTCGACGCGGTCGGGCGTGTCATAGCTCGGCCATTGCGGCGCACCCGCCTCATTGTTCTCGGGCAGGAAATCAAGCAGTCGCCTGATCTGCAGCAAACACTCAACATCGTTGTCGAAAGCGCCGTCGGCGATCGACGATTTGCTTGTGTGGACCTTGGCGCCGCCAAGTTCTTCGGCTGTGACGATCTCATTCGTGACAGTTTTGACGACGTCAGGTCCCGTCACGAACATGTAGCTCGTATCGCGCACCATGAAGATGAAATCGGTCATCGCCGGCGAGTAGACGTCGCCGCCGGCGCACGGCCCCATGATGACGGATATTTGCGGAATGACGCCGCTCGCCACCCCGTTGCGCGTGAACACTTCGCCTTAGCCGCCTAGCGCTGCAACGCCCTCCTGGATCCTCGCGCCTCCGGCATCGAACAGACCGATGATCGGCGCCCGCATTTTCAGCGCCATGTCCTGGATCTTGGTGATCTTCTGCGCATGGGTTTCCGACAGCGATCCGCCAAAGACCGTGAAGTCCTTGGCGAACACGAACACGGTTCGGCCGTTCACGGTGCCCCAGCCCGTCACGACGCCGTCTCCCGGAACATGGCTCTTGCCCATGTCGAAATCCGTGCAGCGGTGCTGCACGAACATGTCGAACTCCTCGAAGCTGTCATTGTCCATCAGGAGCTCGATCCGTTCGCGCGCCGTCAGCTTTCCCCGCTTGTGCTGGGCGGCGATGCGGTTCTGACCGCCGCCAAGCCGAGCGCCTTCGCGCCTTAAGTCGAGCTTTTCGAGGATATCCTTCATGAACCGGCGCCCTTGTTGCCTCGGCCCGCACCGCCGACAAACGGTTGCTTACCACTGGGGAAGAGCCGCGCAAGCCGCTGGGCGGCGAAGCGGTACAACGGAGAGCGTCAGGCGGCGATGAGGATGGCTGCGGCGTCGAATTCGGCGCGACGCGCGGCACGCCGCGCAAGAGCCTCCTCATCGGCGCCCCAGATCGCCATCTGCGCGTCCTCATCGACATGAGCGGCCGTCCAGACGGCATCGGGGCTCAGAAAGTTGCGCGCCATCGCGAGCGCGAGAAGAGTTGAACCTGTGAGCGTGACGACGGAGTGCAGGCCGGCAAGGGCGTGGGGCACCGGAACAAGATCAACAGCGCGCTTGATCGCGTCCAGGGTTCCTTTCGGCTGCTCGGTGTGGATGACCCCTTCCGACAGCGCAAAGCCAGTTCCAAGTTCATCCTGCGCCCAGGCCAGAACGGGATCCCAATGCTCTATCTGTCGGGCAACCAGTGTCTCGGGCTCCACAGCGCGGTAACAAACGAGATCGCTTCCGGCGTATTTCACGATGTCGGCGCGCACCGCTTCGACTTCCTTTGCAACCCCGTCGAGCGCCGAGTTGACGAGGCGGGTCAGAGGCATCGACGCGGGATCGAGACGCTCGCCCACCGCGCGCCATTCCTGGGACAGGACATCGGCGGCCCGCAGCGTCGGCGCCGTCAGCAGATTTCTCGCCGGCGTTCGCGCAGGCTTGCCGTCAAGGTGAAGGGCGTACCCGTCGTCGCTCGCCACCATCGCTACGTCAGACCAGAAGCGCTTGGGGAAGACCGGTCGCATGGCGGCGCTGGCCGCGGCCTGTGGCGTTGATCCAGGGAGTTGGAATGGAGAGACGGGATCGCGAACCATGGCCCGTCCATATCCCCATTCGACTTGGTGGAAAATGATGCGCTGCGTGACTCCGGGGCCGGCCGGAGTTTTTCAGGCGACGGATCTCAGCCGATCGACGGGCTCATTGGCAAACGCCACGCCTGCGCCCGTTCGCTTGGCGCGATACATCGCGGCGTCGCTGGCGTCGAGGAGCGACTTGACGTCGTCTCCATCGGCTGGCGCCAACGCCACGCCGATCGAAGCGCCGACCTGCGCGGCGTGCAACGCACCCGGATAGGGTTTCGCCACGGCGGCGACGATGTTCTCGGCAATCTGACGCGCGGTCGCATACGTCGCACGTGGTCCGACGACGACCACGAATTCATCGCCGCCATTGCGGCCGACGAAGGCGTTGCGCGGAACCGCCGCGACGATCCGTGCTGCGACCTCAACAAGCAGTTGGTCGCCCGTCGAATGGCCAAAGCTGTCGTTGACGGTCTTGAACCTATCAAGATCGAGGACCATGACCGCGAAGCTCGCTTCCGGACCTTCGGCGAGGTCGTCCTTCAGGCGCGCAAGGCGACGTTCGATCGCCGCACGGTTGTTCAGGTGTGTGAGCGAGTCCTGGAAGGCAAGCGTCGCGAGTTCAATCTCCCGGCGTCGCATTTCGGTCAGGTCCCGCATGGTGAAGGCGAAATACTGGGCGCCGCCCTTCTCGAAGCGTTCGTAGCGCAGTTCGACGATCAGCCATTCGCCGATGCGGTTCTC
>JBEVKO010000226.1:0-3427 GCA_040509705.1 Beijerinckiaceae bacterium | reverse complement strand
GATCGAGAGTGCCGCCAACGGCCGCTTCATCGGCGTCGGTCTCGAACTCGGCGGCAAGGATCCCGCCTATGTACGCGCCGACGCCGACCTCGCGCACGCGATCGAGAATCTCGTCGACGGCGCGATGTTCAATTCCGGCCAGTGCTGCTGCGGCATCGAGCGGATCTATGCGCATCGCGACGCGTATGACCGCTTCGTCGAGGGCGCCGTCGCATTGACGCGCTCCTACATTCTCGATGACCCACTCCGTGCGGAGACGACGCTCGGGCCGATGGCGCGCGCGTCGCTGGCGGGCGTTGTCCGAAGCCAGGTAGCGGAGGCTGTGGCGCGCGGCGCCAGGGCGCACATCGATTGCGCGTCGTTTCCGCGCGACCGTGACGGCTCGACCTATCTTGCGCCGCAGATTCTCACCGGCGTCGATCACGGCATGACGGTGATGACGGAAGAGACGTTCGGTCCCGTCGTCGGCGTCATGCCCGTCGCGTCGGATGACGAGGCGATCCGGCTGATGAACGATTCGAAGTATGGTTTGACGGCGGCGATCTGGACGAGCGACGCCGATGCGGCGGAACGAATCGGCTCCCGGCTCGAAACCGGCACGGTTTTCATGAATCGGTGCGACTATCTTGACCCGGCGCTGGCCTGGACCGGGGTGAAGGATACCGGCCGCGGCGTCTCGCTTTCGGCGCTGGCCTATGACCAGCTCACGCGTCCCAAATCCTATCATCTGCGCACCAAGCTTTGAGTCTCGTCATGAACATGTCCGGCAACTGGAACTTTCCGACCTCCGTGCGCTTCGGCGCAGGTCGCGTGCGCGAACTTGCGCAGCATGCGCGCGCCGCCGGCATGACGCGGCCGCTGTTCGTCACCGATCCTGGTCTTGCGGCGATGCCGATGACAAAGGCTGCGTTTCAGAGCCTTGCGCCCGGGGGCGTGCAGGCCGCGCTGTTCACCGACGTGAAGCCCAACCCCGTCGCTGCGAATATCGAGGCGGGCCTTGTTGCGCTCCGCGCCGGCGATCATGACGGCGTCATCGCATTCGGCGGCGGATCAGCGCTGGACGCCGGCAAGGTCATTGCGTTCATGGCCGGCCAATCGCGGCCGATGTGGGATTTCGAAGACATCGGGGACTGGTGGACGAGGGCCAATCCAAACGGGATTCTGCCGATCATCGCCGTTCCAACGACCGCGGGAACCGGCTCGGAGGTCGGACGCGCGGGCGTCGTCACCGATGAATCGACTCACACGAAGAAGGTGATCTTCCATCCCAGGATGATGCCCGAGGTTGCGCTGTGCGATCCGGAGCTCACTGTCGGCATGCCGGCGAAGATCACGGCCGGCACCGGCATGGACGCCCTCGCCCACTGTCTCGAAGCCTATTGCGGGCCGTTCTTTCATCCGCTCGCGGATGGGGTCGCGCTCGAAGGCATGCGCCTCTGCAAGGAGGCGCTGCCGCGCGCGGTAAAGAATGGCCACGATCTCGAGGCCCGCGCGTTGATGATGGCCGCGGCGGCCATGGGCGCCACCGCGTTCCAGAAGGCGCTCGGCGCGATTCATTCGCTATCGCATCCCGTCGGCGCGCTTTATGACCTGCATCACGGGCTGCTCAACGGCGTGTTCATGCCCTATGTGCTGGCCTTCAATCGCGCCGCCATCGAAGAGAAGATCATCCGTGTTGGCGCTTATCTTGGAATCCCCGGCGGCTTCGACGGATTCCAGAACTGGGTTCTGACGCTCAGAAAGGACATCGGCGTTCCGCACACGCTGGCGGAACTCGGCGTCGACGATTCGAAGGCCGACCTCATCGCCGCGATGGCGCCCAAGGATCCGACGGCCTGCGGCAATCCGGTGAAGCTCGACGAGTACGGCGCGCGCTGCATCTTCGACATGGCGCTTAAGGGCGATCTGTGATGAACCATCTTCCGAGAGGACTGGCAGCCATGCGGCCCGAGGCTAGCGCCGGCCGCAATGCGCCAGCTATGTTTCGCGCTTCTCCCGCACATCCAGAGCGCAATGACATTCGACTTCGACCGTAACGAGCAGCTCGCCATCGCCGGCCTTTCGGCGCCGGCCTCGGTCAGCATCGACCGCTTTGGCGTGCCGCATATCCGCGCCGCCACCCTCGACGATCTCTGGTTCATGCAGGGATTCAACGCCGCCCGCGATCGACTGTGGCAGATCGACATCTGGCGCAAGCGCGGCCTCGGGCTCCTCGCGAAGGATTTCGGACCGGGATATATCGAGCAGGATCGCGCCGCACGCATGTTTCTCTATCGCGGCGACATGGACGCCGAATGGCGCGCCTACGCCGACGATGCGAAGACCATTTGCGAACGGTTCGCAGCGGGCGTTAACGCGTACATCGATCTCACAGAGCGAGAGCCAAAGCGGCTGCCGCCGGAATTTGCGCTGGTCAAGGCGAAGCCTGCGCGCTGGAGCGCCGAAGACATCGTGCGCATCCGCTCGCACGGCCTGTCGCGTCAGGCGATCTCGAAGGTCGTGCGGGCGCGCGTTGTTTCTCACGCCGGCGCCAAGGTTGATGACCTGCGGCGAAAGCGGACTCCACAGGTGGAGCCGACCCGATTCGACGATATTGCCTACGGCGACGTCCCGCTCGTCGCCGTCGACGACATGAAGCTCGCGATCGCGCAGGCGACGTTCACGCCCGAGCGCCTTTCTGCAAGCCTGGCGCAGGCCGGCGCCTGGCGCGCGGTCAACGACTTCAGCGAAGTGATCGAGGACGCGACGTGGCAGGGCTCCAACAACTGGGTCGTCGCGGCGAAGCTCACGGGAACAGGCAAGCCCCTGCTCGCCAGCGATCCGCATCGCGCGCACAGCCTGCCGTCGCTTCGTTACCTCGTCCATCTCACGGCGCCGGGCTTCGATGCGATCGGCGCCGGCGAGCCGGGCGTTCCGGGAATTTCGCTCGGCCACAATGGCGACATCGCTTTTGGGCTGACGATCTTCGGCGCGGATCAGGAAGAGGTCTATGTCTATGAGACGCATCCCGACGATCCCGATCTCTATCGCTACGGCGACGCCTGGGAACGCATGCGGATCGTCGATGAAGTCATTCAGGTCAAGGGAGAAGCGGACCAGCATGTGCGCCTGCGCTTCACGCGTCACGGGCCCGTGACGCATGCAGAGCCGGAGAAGCATCGCGCGTTCGCGGTGCGCTCCGTATGGTTCGAGCCGGGCAGCGCGCCCTATCTCGCAAGCCTCACCTGCATGCGCGCGCGCGACCTTGACGCATTTCGCGCCGGCAATGCGCGCTGGGGCGCGCCCTCGATCAATCATCTCTACGCTGATCAGTCGGGAACAATCGCATGGATGCCGGGTGGAAAAGTTCCGCGACGCGTGGGCTGGAACGGGCTTCTGCCGGTCCCCGGCGACGGACGCTACGAGTGGGAGGGCTTTCTCGCGGCGA
>JBEVKO010000225.1:0-6627 GCA_040509705.1 Beijerinckiaceae bacterium | reverse complement strand
AACCAGCCCCCGAGGTTGGCGTCGAAGAGTTCGGCCATTGCGCTGCCCAAAGTCCACTTTCCGGGATTGTCTGCGACGAAGGCGAAGCGGGCCGTGCGACCGGGCTGGACCAGCACGGTGTCGACCCAGAACGGATCCCATCCATCGTCGAGCGAAAAGAGCAGCCGGCCATGATGGCCGTGCACGTGCATGGCGTGGGCGATGCTCGTGCGATTGACGAAGGAGAGCGTCAACGTCGCCCCGCGCTTCGCCGTAAAAAGCGGCTTTCCGGAATAGACTCCGCCCGCGCCTCTGCCATTGAGCGTCCACGGCTTCTGCGAGCCGACCGGCGAAGGCCCACCCTCGATGACGAGTTCGACGCGCTGGGACCGGGCGAGATCCAGTTTCTCAGGCAGATCATTCTGCGGCAGCGCCCGGACTGGCGGAAGAGCGGCCCGGCGGTTCCCAACACTCCTCAGAAGCATAATTGGAACAGTTACTTCCGGAGACAATTGCGCTAGAACCTTGAACTCCTCACCGGCTTCGCCCGGGAGATCGACCATCAGATCAAGCCGGCCGCCTGGCGTCATGATGACGGCGGAGCCCTTCGGCTTGAAGGCGGTTGAGGACGGCTGTCCGTCGATCGCGACGATGGTCGGCGCAGACCCCTCGAATTTCAATGTCATGATGCGGGCCGCCGCCGCGTTGATCAGACGGAGGCGAGCGCGCCCACCGACCGGAACATTCTCCTCATAAACACGCCGCTCACCGTTGACCGTCAACAGATTGCCCACGCGGGGCAGGGAGCCGTTCAGTTCGCGAGGCAATTCCACATATGCGGAATTCTCATCGAGTCGCCAATCGTCGATCAGGGCGGAGAGGTCCTTGTCGACGGGCGGCGGCTGGCGCTCGTCGATGATGAGGAGCCCGTAGAGGCCGCGTTCGCACTGTTCGGCGATCCTACCGTGCGCGCCTGACCGATAGAGAAAGGTCCCTGCATCGCGGGTAGCGACCTGATAGTCGAACGAATCGCCGGGCGTCACGGGACGCTGAGAGAGGCCAGCGGCGCCATCCATCTCCGAGCGATTTCGTACGCCGCAGAAATGGATAGTCGTCTCTTCATCAAGTCGATTGACAAGACGGACGCGCAAGTCATCGCCTTGCCTGACGCGGATGATGGGGCCTGGACACAGTCCGTTGTACGTCCAGGCACTGGTGAACTTTGCGGCCCCCGGTCGTAGGCGGATGTCGGCCGGGCGCGCTTCCAGCACTACGCGTGGCGCGCCGGTTGGCGCAGACGTCTGGGCGCTGGCCCGGTGAGCGGTCGCGGCCAGCCCTCCGATAGCAAATGCGCGACGATTGAGTTTTGGGAGGTCGGGGGGCATCTGTCGCTTAAACCGGATTTCTCCGGCCAAATCCACGGCGACGATATCCCGCAATCCGTTGTGCATGGCTGGAACCGCCCGCTGCGAGATGCAAACGGCTTCCACTTTCCGTCACCTTAATGGGGGTCCGGACAAGAGCGCGAGCCGAGGCGCCAATTTTTCGCGTGCATGCCCCTTTTGGTGTGCTATGAGCCCGCCCGACCCGACGGGCCCGACCTGATGCGGGCGTGGCGGAACTGGTAGACGCGCTGGGTTTAGGTTCCAGTGACGAAAGTCGTGGGGGTTCGAGTCCCTCCGCCCGCACCAGCCCCCAAGAACCGGTTTCCAATTTTTGAGGCTGAAAACCATGCAAGTGACCGAGACCCTTTCCCAGGGCCTGAAGCGTGAGTTCAAGGTGACGATCGAGGCGGGCGCGCTGGCGAAGCGCGTGGACGAGGAAATCGAGGCGCTCAAGGGCAAGGTGCGCCTCAATGGCTTTCGACCGGGCAAGGTCCCGACCGCGCACCTGAAGCGCCTCTATGGCAAGCAGGTCATGGCGGATGTGCTGCAGAACGCCGTCAGCGACGCCAACAAGTCAATCGTCGAAGAGCGCGGGCTCAAGCTCGCGATGGATCCGAGGATCGAGTTTCCGGAGGATTCGAAGGAAATCGAGGCAGTCATGGACGGCAAGGGCAACCTGACCTACGGGGTCGCGGTTGAGGTCCTGCCGCAGTTCGAGATTGCGGATTTCTCCGGGCTCGAGATCACTCGCGAGAGCGCCGAGCCCCCGCAGGAGGAAATCGACGAGCAGATCCAAAATCTCGCCAAGCAGAACCGGCCTTACTCAGCGAAGCCCGAGGGGGCTAAGGCTGAGAAGGACGATCGGATCACAATCGATTTCGTCGGCTCGATCGACGGCGTCCCCTTTGACGGCGGCAAAGGGGAGAACATGCCGCTCGTGCTCGGCAGCGGCCAGTTCATCCCCGGCTTCGAGGACGGGCTGATCGGCTCCTCGAAGGGTGAGAGCCGCACGGTGAAGGCGACGTTTCCCGAGGGTTATCAGGCCGCCAATCTCGCGGGCAAGGAAGCGGACTTCGCGGTTATCGTGAAGGAGGTCGAAGCTCCGGGCGAGGTCGCCGTCAGCGACGAGCTCGCCAAGTCGTTCGGCATGGAAAGCCTGGACAATCTGAAGACGGCGATTTCGGAGAATCTCGCTCGAGAACTGTTGATCGTGTCGCGCGCCAAGACCAAGCGAAGCCTGCTCGATGCGCTTGACTCCCAGTATTCGTTCGAGCTCCCGCCGTCGCTGGTCGAACAGGAGTTCGCCAATGTCTGGGGACAGGTTGAGCAGGACATGAAGGCGTCCGGCAAAACCTTCGCCGATGAGGACACGACGGAAGAAGAGGCAAGGGAAGAGTATCGGCGGATCGCCGAAAGGCGAGTACGGCTAGGCCTCGTGCTCGCCAAGATCGGCGATGACGCCAAGGTCCAGATCACGGACGACGAGGTGTCGAAGGCGCTGGTCGAGCGCGCGCGCCAATTCCCCGGTCAGGAGAAGCAGGTATGGGAGTTCTATCGCAAGAACCCGCAGGCTCTGGCCGAACTACGCGCTCCGATCTTCGAGGAGAAGGTGGTCGACCATATCCTCGGCAGCGCCAAAGTGACCGACAAGCTCGTCAGCCGCGATGAACTGCTGGCCGACGAGGAGTCGGCTGACCTCGGCAATGCGGTAAAGGGCAAAACCGGCAAGACGCGGAAGACGATGGCCAAGGACACGGCGAAGGAGTGACGCGCCGGGCGATAATCGCCCGCTGTGCAAAATCGCACGGACGGTTCGCATAATTCGGCGCATCATCGAAAATGGAGCGTCGAATGGTTTTAACGCAATGCGCCACAATTGTCGGGCGGCCGGGCCGCGGGCCTACCCCTTCCGCTTGCGGCCTTCGTTCACCACATGGTGAGGGAAGCGGGGAAGCGCGGGCCGATTTGCTTCGCCAGCCCAGGGACCGGCTATAGTAGCGCGCCAATGATTCCCCGCAGGCCGGCGCTCCAATCGAGAGATGATGATGAAAGACCCCGTCGATATCTACAACAATTACCTTGTTCCCGTTGTGGTCGAGCAGTCGAACCGCGGCGAGCGTTCCTTCGACATCTATTCGCGGCTGCTGCGCGAAAGGATCATCTTTCTGACCGGCACGGTCGAGGACGGCATGGCCTCATTGATGGTGGCCCAGCTCCTGTTCCTGGAGGCGGAGAATCCAAAAAAGGAAATCTCCATGTATATCAACTCTCCAGGCGGCTCCGTTACAGCTGGACTTTCAATTTACGACACGATGCAGTTCGTCAAGCCGCCGATCACGACGATGTGCCTTGGCATGGCCGCGTCGATGGGCTCGCTGCTGCTGACTGCAGGCGAGAAGGGCCAGCGGTTTGCGCTGCCGAATTCCCGGATCATGGTTCACCAGCCGTCGGCCGGCTATCAAGGCAAGGTCACGGACATCATGATTTACGCCAAGGAGTTCGAGTTGACGAAGCGGCGTCTCAACGAGATTTACGGCCAGCACACGGGCCAGGACTACAAGACGGTCGAAGACGCGCTCGAAAGGGACAACTTCATGTCCTCTGAGGAGGCGGTGAAATTTGGCCTGATCGACAAGGTGGTGGACAAGCGTTTGGACGATCCGACCCCACCTGCGAAGGTGTGAGGCGCTGCCTCTCGCTAGGTTGATCCGCGGGCGGCATCGTGTTTGCATCGCGGGTCAGGGGGGTGAAGGGACTGTCTGGTTTTGGGCCAGACTCTGGGGAGCGGGCGCGGCTACGGTTTGTTAGGCGGCGCAAGCATAATCTGATGGACGGGCGGTCCTTTCGGTTGTCGCCGGGAGGATCGGCGAGAGCGGAGCAAACTGATGGCTCAGAACGGCAAGACTGACGGGAAGAGCACGCTTTACTGCTCCTTCTGCGGCAAGAGCCAACATGAAGTCCGCAAGCTCATTGCAGGACCGACGGTCTTTATATGCGATGAGTGCGTCGAACTGTGCATGGACATCATCCGCGAGGAGTCAAAGTCCGCGCTGGTGAAGACCAAGGACGGCGTGCCGACACCGAAGGAAATCCGCAAGGTTCTCGACGACTATGTCATTGGACAGGATTACGCCAAGCGCGTCCTCTCGGTTGCAGTGCATAACCACTATAAGCGCCTGAACCACGCGACCAAGCATAACGATGTCGAACTCGCCAAGTCGAACATTCTGCTCTGCGGTCCGACCGGCTCGGGCAAGACGCTTCTCGCGCAGACGCTGGCGCGCATCCTAGATGTTCCGTTCACGATGGCCGACGCGACGACCCTGACCGAGGCGGGTTATGTCGGCGAGGACGTCGAGAACATCATCCTGAAGCTGCTGCAGGCGTCCGACTACAATGTCGAGCGCGCGCAGCGCGGCATCGTCTATATCGACGAGATCGACAAGATCAGCCGCAAGTCCGACAACCCGTCGATTACCCGAGACGTGTCGGGCGAGGGCGTGCAGCAGGCGCTCCTGAAGATCATGGAAGGCACAGTCGCCTCCGTTCCGCCGCAGGGGGGTCGCAAGCAAGCGCAGCAGGAGTTCCTGCAGGTCGACACGACGAACATCCTGTTCATTTGCGGCGGCGCCTTCGCGGGCCTCGACAAGATCATCGCGGCCCGCTCGCAAGGCGGTACCTCGATCGGTTTCGGCGCCAAGGTGCAGGCGCCGGACGATCGCCGCATCGGGGCGCTGTTCCGCGAAGTCGAGCCGGAAGATCTCCTGAAGTTCGGCCTCATCCCCGAATTTGTCGGCCGCCTGCCGGTCATCGCGACGCTCGAGGACCTCGACGAGTCGGCGCTCAAGAAGATCCTGACTGAACCCAAGAACGCGCTGGTCAAGCAGTATCAGCGGCTATTCGAGATGGAAGACACAGAGCTCACCTTCAACGACGAGGCGCTCAACCTCATCGCCCGCAAGGCGATCGAACGGAAGACCGGCGCGCGCGGCCTGCGCTCCATCATGGAAGGCGTGCTGCTCGATACGATGTACGATCTGCCGGGCCTCGAAGGCGTCGAGCAGGTGGTGGTCGGGCCCGAGGTCATCGAGGGCAAAGCGCGGCCGCTCTACATCTATTCCGAGCGCGAGGCCGACGCGAAGGCCAGCGCCTGACAACGAAGGCGGCCTCGCCGCCTTTCCAGCTGTTGCCTATCGCGCGCTGTCCAAAGACGCGCTAATCTTGCTGCGCCGCACAGGTCGAGCAGTCAGGACCAGCCGCCATGTCTTTCCTATCCACTCCGGACCACGGCTGGACTCGCCGCAGGTTCCTTGAAGCCGCCTCGGCTTTTGGCGCGACCTCCCTCGCGCCGGGACGATTGTTCGCGCAGGACACGCCGAAGCGGGGAGGCGTATTGATCGTCGCCGCCGACGGCGAGCCGCGCAATCTCAATCCGGCGGTGGTCGCGTCGAACGGCGTCTTCTACGTAGCCAGCAAGGTGATTGAGCCACTGGCGGAAATGGGCGAGGGCGGCGCCCTTCTGCCGAGACTCGCGACGAGCTGGTCGGGGAGCGCCGACGGCGCCAGCATCACGTTCAAGCTCCGCAGCAACGCGACCTGGCATGACGGCAAGCCGTTCACCTCCGCGGACGTCGCGTTCTCGGCGCTCGAAGTCTGGAAGAAACTGCAGAATTTCGGACGCGTCGTGTTCCGCGATCTTTCCGCGGTCGATACGCCGGACGCGCAGACGGCGATCTTTAGATTCGCCAAGCCCACTCCCTTGCAGCTCATTGAGAACGCGCTGCCGGCGCTGACATCGGTGCTGCCGAAGCATGTCTACGAAGGCACGGACATCAACGCCAATCCGGCGAACATCAAACTCGTCGGCACGGGCCCGTTCAAATTCGCGGAGCAGAAGCAGGGCGAATATCTTCGGCTTGAGCGCAATCCGAACTACTGGGACGAGGGCAAGCCGTATCTCGACGGCATTGTCTATCGGGTGCTTCCCGATCGTGGCGCCATCGCCGCCGCAATCGAAGCGAATCAGATCCAGCTCTGCGCTTTCTCCGCTGTTCCGCTTGCGGATCTTGCGCGCCTCGCCAAGGCCCCAGGGATCAAGGTGATTGCCGACGGCTACGACGGGATCACCTATCAACTCGTGGTCGAGATCAACAACAGCAAGAAGGAATTGTCCGATCCACGCGTGCGACGCGCCATCGCCCACGCGATTGACCGGACTTTCGTCGTCGATACGATCTTCCTTGGCACCGCAAAGGCCTCGAAC
>JBEVKO010000224.1:0-3040 GCA_040509705.1 Beijerinckiaceae bacterium | reverse complement strand
AGGTGAACGCGGCCGCCTTCAGCACCTGGCGAGCGGCGGGCAAGTCGTCGCCCGCGATATAGCCGCCGCGCTCCAATGCCGGCAGGGCCTTGCCGAAGCTCGCATCGGTCTCGACCGGCAGCGTGACCAGATGAACCAGCACCCGCAGGGACAAAAGCGCGATGACCAGCCCGATCTGGACCGCCACGAGCGCGGGCGAGCGAACTGCGACCGCGATGATCGGTATGAGAAACGCCATGACCATTGCAAGCCAATCGACCGCGATGAGCATGCGCACGAGGCGCCCGCGCCAGTCGAACAGACGCTCGCCGCGCGCGTGCTGCACGGCGTGGCTCACCTCGTGCGCGGCGACGGCGATCGCCGTGATCGAGCGTCCGCGATGATTGGCCGACGTCAGCCGCACGGCCCGCGATTCAGGATCGTAATGGTCGCCAGCTTCGGTCACTTCGACCGGAACGTCTCGCAGACCAGCCTCATCGAGCAGATGGCGCGCCAGTTCCCCGCCGTTTCCGGGGAAGTCCCAGCGCTCCTGTCCATGGCGCCGCATCACCTGCCGCACCCAGTATTGCGGCAGGAGAATCAGCGCAACCAGCAGAAGGCCGATCAGAAGAAATGGCATGGCCCGTTTCGCCTATGCGTCGCCGGCCGGTCGATGCCCGCTCTAGGCCAGCCAGCGCTTGCGGCGCTTGTAGCTCTTCACATCTCGGAAGCTCTTGCGGCCTTCGCCGCCGACGCCGAGATAGAACTCCTTGACGTCTTCGTTCTCGCGCAATGATTGCGCCGGCCCATCCATGACGATGCGGCCCGTCTCCATGATGTAGCCATAGGTCGCGTAGCGCAGCGCCATGTTGGTGTTCTGCTCCGCCAGCAGGAAGGAGACGCCTTCCTTCTGGTTGACCGTTTTCACGATCTCGAAGATCTGCTCGACGATCTGCGGCGCAAGCCCCATCGAGGGCTCGTCGAGCAGGATCATCTTCGGTCGCGACATCATCGCGCGTCCGATGGCGCACATCTGCTGTTCGCCGCCCGACGTATATCCCGACATCGCCTGGCGACGGTCGCGCAGGCGCGGAAAATAATCGTACACCATCTCGATGTCGCGCTTGATCGCAGCCTTGCCGTCGCGTCGCGTGAAGGCGCCGGTCAGCAGGTTTTCCTCGATGGACAGATGGCCGAAGCAGTGCCGGCCTTCCATCACCTGGATGCATCCTCGCCGCACCAGTTCGCTCGGCGCCATGCGGTCGACGCGCTCGCCTTCGAACTGGATATTGCCTTTGGTGACGTCGCCGCGCTCGGCCTTCAGGAGATTGGAAATCGCCTTCAGCGTCGTCGTCTTGCCCGCGCCATTGGCGCCGAGAATCGCAACGACTCCGCCGCGCGGCACATCGAACGAAACGCCCTTCAGGACGAGAATGACGTGATCATAGACGACTTCGATATTGTTGACGGCGAGAATGATGTCCGCCGCGGGCGCGACCCGTTCGGCCTCGTTGTTTGCGAGCGCAGCGGACATCGTCGATTCTCACCGGGTGCAAGATGCGGAAGCGTTTCAAGGCGGGAGAGGCTTCCCTCTCCCGCCTTCACTCATGAGTTACGAGCTCGATGCGCAGGCTTCGGTGCGCTTCGGCCATCCGGCGTTGCTCGCCGCATATTCCTTGGCGCTGGTCTCGATCAATGGACGCACGATGTCCTTGATCGGATCCATCCAGTCCGAACCCTTCACCCACTTCTGGCCGTCCCATTGGTGGACGAAGCCCTTGTGATGACCGTTATGGTCGCTGCAGGCGACGCGCACCGGAGCGGCGAAGCCCTCCATGCCCATCTCCTTCAGGCGCGCTTCGGTGATGTTCATCGCCTCGAGGCCCTTGCGCACGTCTTCGCCGTTGACGTTCTTCTTGCCCGTCACCTGCTGCGCGGTGCGGATGCCTTCGGCGATCAGCATCGCATTATAGACGCCGCGGTTATAAAGGTTCTCGCCGACCTTGGACTTGTCCGCCTTGGAATGTCCCTTGTCCACGACATGCTTGATGATGTCCTGGATGACGGGAAAGTTCGCGCCCGCCTGATGGAAGTTGAGCGCCTTGTAGCCCTTCGCCTGCTCGCCGCCGCCGCGCGCATCATCATCGCCCCCGGCCCACCAGACGCCGACCAGCTTGTCGAGCGGAAAGTTGTTGCGCACGGCTTCCTTCACAGCGGTCGGATTCATGGTGCCCCAGCCCTGGTTGTAGAGCCAGTCCGTGCGGTCGCGCCGGATGTTCAGCCAGATGGCGCTCTGGTTCTGCATGTCGGCCGCGGCGACCGGATATAGCTTCACCTCGAAGCCGTACTGCTTCGCCATCGCTTCGAGAACCGGGATCGGCTCCTTGCCGAACGGCGCATCGAGATGGATGAGGCCGAGCTTCTTGCCTTTCAGCTTGTCGAAGCCGCCTTCCTTCTCAGCGACATGCTTCACGAACAGCGACGCGCCGTCCCAATAGGTGAGCGGCGGGTTGAAAACCCACGGGAACGTCGTGCCGTCGGCCGAAGCGGAGAGGCCATAGGCCATCGACAGCACCGGACTCTTGTCGACCGCCGCCTTCGGAATGAGCTGCAGCGTGATGCCCGTCGAATAGGGGTTGTACATCACGGCGCCCTTGCCCTTGGTCGCCTCGTAGCATTCGACGCCCTTCTTGGTGTCGTAGCCGGTTTCGCATTCCTCGATGTTGAGCTTCACCCCGCCGATGCCGCCATCCCGCTCGTTCAGCATGCGCAGATAGTCATGCATCCCGTCGGCGATATGCACGCCGGAGCCGGCGAAGGCGCCCGTGCGATAGGTGAGCAGGGGAATGTAGATCTCCTGCGCCACCGCCGGCGCAACCGGCGCTGCGCCGGCGACAAGCGCGCCGAAAGCCGCCCCCTTCATCCAGTTGTTGAACTTCATTCATTCCTCCCTACGGTTGAACCCGAGGCATCCCGGGCTCCGCGATGCCTCATCCTGAACAAACTGCCACGCCGCCCGCAAGTCCTCGCGTCCTCACATCCTCAATATGGGAAGGGCCAG
>JBEVKO010000223.1:0-13061 GCA_040509705.1 Beijerinckiaceae bacterium | reverse complement strand
GAATCCGCCGCCGATGATCGCAATCGATGCGCTGCGATCGTGATCGAGGGGTGCCCTCGGCGCCGGCTCTATCGCAGTGTCAGCGTAAAGGCTCGACGGGAAAGGTGCGGATTCGAAACTCGGCATCGCGATCGCAACTCAGAGCGGGCGCAAAACACGGCGCAGGACATCCTGCGTGCGCTGATGGGTGGGATTGGACAGCACGTCGCGCGATGCGCCTTGCTCCACGATGACGCCGCCATCGATGAACAGCACACGATCGCCGACCTCGCGCGCAAACGCGATCTCGTGCGTAACCACGAGCATTGTCATGCCCTCGTCCGCCAGTTTGCGCATGACGTCGAGCACTTCGCCGACGAGTTCGGGATCGAGCGCCGAGGTCGGCTCATCAAACAGGATCGCCTTGGGCTGCATCGCCAGCGCTCTTGCGATTGCAACGCGTTGCTGCTGGCCGCCGGAAAGCTGCGGGGGATAGGCGCTCTCTTTCTCCGCCAGCCCCACTTGCGCAAGCAAAGCGCGGCCGCGCTCGATCGCTTGCGCGCGCGGCTCCCGCTTCACAAACACCGGACCTTCGATGACGTTCTCGAGGGCGGTGCGATGCGGAAACAGGTTGAAGCGCTGGAACACCATCGACACCTTGGTCCGGATCGCGACGATGCCAATCGAATTTCGGTCGACTTTTTGCCCCTCCACGAGGATTGATCCCGCATCATAGCCTTCAAGCCCGTTGATGCAGCGCAGGATCGTCGATTTTCCAGAGCCCGACGGACCGATGACGCACACAACTTCGCCGCGCGCGACTGAAGCCGTGACGCCTTTCAGGACCTCGATCGATCCGAAGCGCTTTTTGACGCTGTCGAGCTGGATCATCGCCGCTCCGCCCGCTTTTCGAAATGCCGGACAATGAGAATGAGTGGAATGCTCATGGTGAGATACATCAATGCTACGAGGGTGAAGATGTTGGCGTTCTTGAACGTCGAGGAAGCGATCAGCTTGCCCTGCAGAGCGAGCTCCGCAACGGTGATGCTGGAAGCCTGCGAGGAATCCTTGAGCAGCATGATCATGATGTTGCCGTAGGGCGGCAAAACAATTCGGACTGCTTGCGGCAACGTGACCCGGCGCATGGTGAGCCACCAGCCCATGCCTATGGATTGCGCGGCTTCGATCTGGCCCTTGTCGATCGCTTCGATGCCGGCGCGGAAGTTCTCCGCCTGGTACGCGGAATAGGCGATTCCCAATCCGATGATGGCGGCCTGCAGCGCGCTCAGCGCGACACCGAGATCCGGCATGACGAAATAGAGATAGAACAGCAGCACAATGATCGGAACGCCACGTATGATATTGATCGCAGCGGCGCTGACGCCGGCGAGAAAGCCGACGCCCGACACGCGCATCAGCGCCCAGACGAGGCCAAGAATGGTCGAGAGAACGAGCGAGCCGACCGTGACGGCGATCGTCAGGATGACGCCTTGCATCAGGATCGGCAGAAACTCCGCCGCGTCGCGCAGGAAAGCCTGCATCAGCGGTGAAGCCCTGAGACAACGCGCCTCGTCATGGGCGTGAAGGAGCGCGCGGATTTACAGGTTTGCTTCAGCTCGTCTGTTGCTTCAGGCCCCACTTGGCGAGAATTTTCTCGATCGTCCCGTTCGCCTTCAGTTTGGCGAGCGATGCGTTGATCTTTTTCAAGAGTTCGCCGTCAGTCTTGCGCGCGCCGATGCCGATCGCGCCAACGGTCGTCGGCTTGTAGCTCTCGACGAGCCGCACTTCGGGAAATGAGCCTTGCTTCAGATTGTAGGCAAGGATGGGATAGTCGGCGAAGCCGGCTTTCAGGCGTCCCGCATTCACGTCGCGGAGAATGTCGGGGATCGTGTCGTAGACCTTCACCTCAGCGAACAGCCCGGTTTTCTTGAGCGCATCCACGAACGCCGTGCCGATCTGCGCGCCGACCACCGCGCCTTTCAGATCATCGGTCGAAACATAGTCCTTCTTGTCCGCGGCCGGCACGATAAGGCCCTCGCCGTACGAGAAGAATGGATCGGAGAAGTCGATCACTTCCTTGCGGGCCGCGGTGATGAACATCGCAGCGGAGATGATGTCGATCTTGCTGGAAGTGAGCGAAGACACGAGAGCCGAAAACTGCATCGGCTCGATCTGGGGCTGGAAACCTGCGTCCTTACCGATCTCGCCAATGAGATCGATCATCACGCCCTGGATGCTGTTGGACTTGGTGTCGAGGAAGGTGAAGGGAATGCCC
This sequence comes from Beijerinckiaceae bacterium, assembly GCA_040509705.1. Taxonomy (GTDB): domain Bacteria; phylum Pseudomonadota; class Alphaproteobacteria; order Rhizobiales; family Beijerinckiaceae; genus Terrirubrum. Next base: position 10,807 of record JBEVKO010000223.1, on the reverse strand, counting down.
GTGGGCGTCGATCCCACTTTGAGCGGCTGCTGCGCAGCGGCCGGTGCGACAAGCGCAAAAGCGGCGGCTGCAAGAACCAATCGTCGCAGAACACGCATCGGACAATCTCCTCCCCATATCTCATGAGTATGAAAGACTGACCGCAGTCGCAGCGGGCTGCAAGCAATTTCCATATATGTGAAAAGGAAGCATGGCGAGCAATCTGGAGACAGATGGAAAAGCCGCTGTGACAGGTGGCGCAGCAGTCGACGTCGAAAGCACTGTCGATTCCGACAGCTGGATGCTGGCGCCGGCGACAGTTTTCGCTTCGAGAGCCGGCGCCAGCATCGTTTCAGCTCTGGGTGAACTCCGTCGCCAGGTAAGGCAGCGACGGTGCGGGGCCTACGTGGGCGACAACCCCTTCAGCGAGGTCCCGCCCGATGAACGGCTTGAGAAAGGTAGCGTTTCCAAGCCGCGATCTTTTCATCCGTCACCACCGAGGCGTGCGCTGCGAGACTGAGCGCAAGCAGCGCCGGGCCGCGCCGCGCCGGAATGGCGACGCCGAGGCCGAAGATTCCTTCCGCCACCACGCCAAGACTTTCAGCAAAGCCGGTTTCACGGGCCCTCCGCACATTCTCGCGAATCGTACCCGCCTTGACAGACGAATGGCGGTGGAGGTGTTGCTCTATTGATGCGACCGTCTGTTCGCATTCCTCTTCCGACATGGATGCGAGCAATGCAGTCGCTCCGGCGCCGAGGCCCAAGGGACGTCGCTGACCAACTTCGACCGGGATCACGCGCACGACGGACGATCCGTGAACCGCGTCCAGGATGACCGATTCATTCCCGCTTCGGCCCACGAGATAAACTGTCACCCCCGTGTCTCTCGCGAGGTCTTCCACAACCGCCCGCCAATCGAGGATGGCCTTCTGGAGCGTCTTGGCTGCAAGGCCGAGCTCCAGCGTCAGATCCCCCATGGCGTACCGCTTCGCATCATCGCTCTGCGCCAGCAGCTGCTCATGGACAAGACATTTCAGAATGCGATGCGCAGTCGACCGTGAGAGCTGGATCGCTTCAGATATCTCGCGCAGCGTCGCGCCATTGGTCGGGCGCCCCGCGACATATTTAAGAATCGATGCCGCGCGCCTGATCGCTTGCGTTCCGTCGCTCTTGGTTGCCGAATCCGCCGATTCCAACGTCTGATGTCTCACCGACAGATGTCCCTCAAGCCGATCGCGCATCGTCAGCTTCTACAACGCCAGATGTCGCTGAATGCGCGCCGAGGCGTCATCGAATTCGCTCCAAGAGCCCGCGAACGCGATGCGGCCGGCATCAACGACGATGACGCGGCCGGTGCATTGACGCGCAAACCAGATGCTTTGCTCCGCCAGGATCAGGCCGACGTCGTAACGTTCGCAGCAGGACACAACTTCAGTCGCCAGTTCAGAGACGATGAGCGGGGCAAGCCCCTCAGTCGGTTCATCCAGCAGCATGAGGTACGGCCGGGCTGCGATGCCCCGCGCGACCGCGAGCATCTGCTGCTGCCCACCGCTCATCTGCGAGCCGAGACGATCGCGGAGCGGAGCGAGCATGGGAAATCGGCCGAGCAATTCGTCGGCGGAGATGGCTTCCCGGTCCTTGCATGCGGCGTACTGGCTGATCTCCAAATTCTCGACAGACGTCAGGTGCCCGAAGATTCTGCGATCCTCAGGCACGAGCGCCAGTCCGAGGCGCGCTCTTTGATTTGCCTGTAGACCTGCGAGATCGCGTGACCGGAAGTGGATGGACCCTTGCACGGTCGGCCCGGCGTTCATGATGCTTTTGAGCAACGTGGTCTTGCCCGATCCGTTTCGACCGAGCACGGCGATTCGTTCGCCTTGCTGCACCGACAACTTAATGTCATGCAGAATGTGGCTTTGACCGTAGTAGGCGTTGACGCCCGCAAGCTCAAGCATGGCCGGCGCCTCTTCCGAGATAGACGCGCTTCACCGTCTCGTCCTGGCGGACGGCCTCCGGATCTCCCACGCTGACGACCTCTCCGTAGTTCAAGACCATCAGCCGATCGGCAATATCGAAGATGATGTCCATGTCATGCTCGGTCATGACGATGGTGATTTGCTCGGCCTTGAGCTTCTGGAGCAACTGCGCAGTCTTTCTTCGATCTGCGATCGACATGCCGGCGGTTGGCTCATCGAGCATCAGCAATCGGGGCCGGCCGGCGAGCGTGATGGCGAACTCGAGCCGCTTCTTGTCGCCATGCGACAGCTGGCTGGCGTGCTCGTCGACGCGCGACTGCAGGCCGACGCTTTCGAGGATCGCCCGGGCTTCGTCGCGGATCTCGGCGCTCGGCCGCCAATCCCACCAGGCAGCCTTCGGTTCGCCAGTCTGAGATCGGCGCGCCTCCACTGCCACAATGACGTTGGTGAGAATGCTCAGCTCGCCAAAGATGCGGGCAACCTGAAATGTGCGGCCGAATCCCATGCGAACCCGCTGGTGCGCGGGAAGCGCATTGACGTCCCTTCCATCAAACGCAACCGAACCGCCGTCCGCGGGCGTCTCGCCGGTCAGAACTCTGAACAAGGTCGTCTTCCCGGCCCCGTTGGGACCGATGATCGCAAATGCTTGCGCCTTCTCGACCGTGAGATCGACGCCCTTCAGAGCTTCGAAGTCGCCATACTTCTTGCGAATTTGCGACGCAGCCAAAAAGCTCATTGGATGTTCTCGCGACGCTTCGTCCATTGCGCTGCCGTGCGCGCAACCGATTGAGTGAATCCGGCGATCCCGGATGGGGCCAGCATAACGACGGCAAGAAGAATGCCGCCGACCATGAGCTCCGAAAGTCCTGCGAAGGTTCGCGTGGCGTAGTTCACCATGGTCAACGCGAAGGCTCCGATGACGGGCCCCCAGAACGAGCCGGCGCCGCCGAGGAGCGTCGCCAGCATGGGCTGGGCGGACGTCAGCCATGACATGCTGTCCGTTGAAACGATCTGCGTCCACGGCGCCGCGAGCGCCCCGGCGAAGGCGGCGACAGCTCCGGCCAACGTGAAAGCGATCAGCCGCTGCCGTCGTACGTCGATGCCGAGAAATGCTGCGCGCTCGCTGTCGATGCGCACGGCAAGCATGCGTCTTCCTATCGGGCCTGACACCAGCCAGAGGAGCGCCGCCGCGCCGAGGGCGCAAGCCGCAAGAATGAAATAGTAAAACGCGGTTTGGGACGTCAGGTCGAGGACGAAAGCGCCGAGATTGATGCGCGGCCGCGCCAATCCTGAAAGTCCGTCATCGCGCCCAAGGAAGTTGGTGTAGCTGACGAGCAGCAGCGCGAGCTGGGACAGCGCCAAGGTCAGAACTGCGAGCTGGATTCCCGTCGCCCGCCGGAGAACGATTGATCCGATCACGAAGGCGGAAATGGCGCCAAGCAGCGTCGCCAACAGGACGCCCGCGAGGAAAGGGATGGGAAGCCCGTGGAAGATGATCGCCGCGACGGCGTAGGCGCCGACGCCGTAAAACATCGCGTGGCCGAAGGATCCCAGTCCGGCATAGCTGAACATCAAGTTCCACGACAACGCGAAGAGCGCCTGCAGCATTGCGAGACCGATGAGGAAGAGAAGCCCCTGGTTGACAATGAAGGGCGCCAGCGTCAGCGCCGCGAAGGCGATCGCGAGAACGAGCATGCTGAAGGCTTTGTAGGATGTCATCACGCCCGCTCAGGAAAGAGGCCGTCCGGCTTCCACAGGATGACGGCGATGAGCACGGCGTATGAAATCGTGCCGGGCATGGAGGGCAGCAGCACGGAATTGAAGCTCTCGAACAGTCCAAAGATGATCGCCGCGATGAATGCGCCGCGAATGCTTCCCAGGCCGCCGACGATCACGGAATTGAATGCAAGAAGCAGATAGGAGTGACCGAGATTGAGCGACAGACTCTGGTTCGCGACGAGCAGGCCGCCGGCGAGACCCGCCAGCGCAAAGCTCGCTCCAACGCTGATAAGCTTGATGCTCTGCACGCGCAGCCCAATGACGTCGGCCATCCACGGATCGCGCGCGACGGCCTGGACGAGCTTGCCGAACCAGAGATGGTTGAGGCCAAAGTCGAGCAGCAGGAAGAGAACGATCCCGCACAGGACTATGAACAGGGAATAGTAGGATACGACGATTCCGACATTGAGCGTCTGGTCGAGCACAGGAGGCGGATAGACCGTGTAGATGTCCTGGCCGAAGACGATTTTCGCGGCGCCGTCGCACAGCAGAAGAATCGCGAAGGTGGCGATCAGCGTGTAGTCCCTCGGCACGCCGTCGAGGCGACGCAGAACCACTGCGTCGGTCAAGATCCCCAGCGCGCCCATCGCCATCGCCGCGACCAGCGCCGCAAACATGAAGAGGGGCAGCGACGACGGCTCCTGACCTGTGACCGCGTGAGTGACGTAGGCGCCGATCATGAAGAAGGCGCCATGCGCGAAATTGAAGATTTTGAGGATGCCAAAGACGAGCGTCAGGCCCGCCGCCACGAGGAATACCGCCATTCCAAGGACGATGCCGTTGACGGCGGCGAAGGACAGCTGCGACGTCACGCGCGCGCTCCGGCGGCGTGCGCGGCTGCGCTCTGCGCGGCTTTTGCGCCGAACCTCATCTGCAGTTCCTGCTTCAGTATCTTTCCGATCGAGTTCATCGGCATTTCCTGCAAAACGTGAAGCTCTTCCGGGAATTTCTGACGAGCCATTCCGGCTTTCGTCAGAACCTGCGTCATTGCAGCAAAGTCAAAGGAATCGCCTTGACGGAGCGTGACGACTGCGACGGCGCGTTCGCCGGTTCTTTCGTCAGGAACGCCGATCACGGCCGCCTGCATGATCGCTGGATGCGACAGGAGCATGTTTTCGATTTCGCGCGGGCTAATGTTCTCGCCCATGCGAATGATGATTTCTTTCTTTCTGCCCGTGATTTCCAGAAACCTGCCGTCGACGAGGCGGCCGATGTCGCCCATGCGAAAGTATCCGTCATCGGTGAACTGATCCGCTTCATCGGTTGCATCGAGATATCCAATGAACATGCGGGGGGATCGCGCGAGGATTTCGCCGCCAGCTCCGTGGGGCGCATCGCGGCCGCTTTCATCGACAAGCCTGATCTGCGCCCTAATCTCGCCATCCGTGGTGCGACCGTAGTCCCTGTCCGCCCTGGTGCGAACTCCCGGACAGATGATTGGCACTTCAGAGGAACCGTAGGCGCGCGATATGAGGCAGTTCTGAAACTGCGCCGAGCCTCGTTCAATGAGCGAGGCGGGCACGCTCGCCCCACCGCAGATGAACCGCTTCAGCGACGGGAGCGTCATCTTTTTTTCTTCCGCGGCGGCCAGCAATCCCTGCAGAAAGGGCGTCGCGCCCGCGCAAAACGTCGCCTTTTCCCGATCGATCATGGTCGCTGCATGGGCGGCGTTCCATGTGTCCATCAAGAGGGCCTTCGCGCCCGCGATCCACGGAAACTCGAATGCATAGATCGAGCCGCCGATATGGGCGACAGGCGAAGGAATGAAGAGCGTATCGCTCTCGCCGATTCCCCAGAACGCGGCAGCTTCGCGAACAGTGGCGTGAAGACTGTGATGGCTGTGCAACACGCCTTTGGGGCGGCCGGTGCTGCCGGACGTGTAGACGACTACCTTGACGTCGTTGAGATCGACGTCGGGAAGGACGATCGGCTCACCGCTCTCTTCCAGCAGCTTCTCATAGCTCTCGCCGTCGCCGCTGGTTGAGCGCACCCAAAAAATCCGCTCTTCGCGCTTCGTCGGATACTCGACCTTCGAAAGCAGCGCCCGAAAATTGGTGGAGCGAAACTGTTGCGGGAGGAAAAGCGCGTCGCTGCGGCACTGCGAAAGAATGAAGCTCAGGTCGCGCTCGCGGTACATAGGGAGCAGCGGATTCATGACGAACCCATAGAGCGAGCAGGCGAGGCTGATGATGCAGGCTTCGCTCCAGTTCGGCAGCTGGAAAGAGACGACGGATCCTTTCGACAAGCCGCGGCGCATCAACGCAGCGCCGAGCCGAGTCGCAGCGTCATGCCATTCTCGACGCGTCAAGCGACGATCGCCGTCGATAATTGCGATGACATCCTGATTCTGGGCGAGCCGCCTCCTTACGATTTCGCCAAGCGTCTCGGGGATCCACTCGGAGGATGCGAGATAGCGTGCCTGCCTTTCAGAGAGGTCGGGCAGGCGCCAGCCCGCCTCAGTTCTCCGCAATGAGGTCGTCGACGTGGTCATGAGAACTGGGCGGCGGTCATTGGCGCGATAGGATGCGTTGATATCTGCGGTTAGGGAGAGAATCTTCAGCGACTGACGAGCGCGCGCGTTAAGGAGGAATTTCAACCTGACCGGCGCGCTGCCGTGCAAACGGGCGGCATGAGGCGTTGCGGCACCAATTTCCTCCTGGGATTGTCTCTTGGGACTTCTATGTCCCATATTGTGGCATAGATGCTTCAATATGCCGACCAATGCGGCTCCGGTCAATTCACTGGCAACGTTCTATTCGCTAGTGAAGGCGGCAAGCTTGATTCTTTTCAGGCCGAATGCGAACATCGAAGCCGAAATCCCATATAATGGGATGCAGTATCAGCTTTTGGGAGGATGCGAAATGAGCACATCGCGCAGAACGTTCTTGGGCGCGTCCATCGGCGCGATTGCGGCTTCCCAGGGTTTGCCAGCCCGCAGCCAGAACAGCCCGATCCGCATCGGCTGCATCACCACGCTGTCGGGCGCAGCCGGAATTCTCGGCAAGCCGCAGCACCAGGGCATGCTGCTGGCGGCGAAGCGGATCAACGAGAGCGGCGGAATTCTCGGGCGGCAGATCGAGATCATCGTCCGCGATGATCAGTCGAAGCCCGACGTCGCGGTTGCGGCCGTCCGTGAGCTCGCGGGAAGCGGCGTCAGAATTTTCGCAGGCGTGCTCGCGAGTCCAGTTGCGCTCGCAATCAGCGGCATCGCGGAAGAGCTCGACAGCGTCTTCCTGAACGCCGCGTCGCACGGCAACAACCTGACGCACGAGAATTTTCGCAAGAATTATTTCCGGCTCACGGATTATTCCGCCATGCGGATCTCGGCCGGATCCCGCCTGATGGCCGAGCGCTATTCGGATGTCGCCAAGTGGGGCGCGATCATTCCCGACGCGGAGATCGGGCGATCGACCATGGCGACGTTCCGCTTCGCCATGCCGAAGTACTACATGCAGCTGCACAAGAAGGCCGTGACGGTGAACGATCCGGTCGTCGTCAAATTCGGCGCGACCGACTATCGCAACGCGATCTCGACGCTGCTCAGCTCGGACATCGACGGCATTTTCGTCGGCCTTGGCGGCGGCGACGAAGTCGGCTTCCTGCAGCAGGCGGGCCAGCTTGGACTTTCCAAGCGCATCAAGGTGTATGTGACGTCCGGCAGCGATTTCCAGGCCGCCAAGGCGCTCGGAAAGCGGACGCCGGAGAACTACTGGAGCGGACACCACTGGTATTTCGGCGCCTATGCCGGCAACCCGATTTCCGATGCGCTCTACAAGCAGTATGTCGCCGAAACCAACGACAAATTCCCCGACGGGTTCATCGGCATGGGACACACGGCCGTATCAGCCGTCGCGGCCGCCGCGGCGAAGGCCGGCGACCTGTCGACCAAAGCCATGATCGGCGCGCTCGAAGGCCTGTCCTTCGACACGGTCAAGGGCAAGGTGACAATCCGTCCGGAAGACCACCAGGCGATCTGCGACGTCAACTACGTCAAGCTTGCTCCCGACCAGAGCGAGGCGGGCTGGACCATCGCCGACTACTACAAGGCGGACGGCGCCGAACTCGCTGGTCCGCCGACGCCGGGCAAGGAGATCGAGTTCAAGTAGTTCCGGTGGGACGCGCTGAAGGCGGAAGTCTCTCCTCAAGCGCCGCCCTCCGATACCCATGAGGTTCAGGGGGCGGCGTTCCTTCAGCTACCGAGCTTAGGCATTCGGCGCGCCCCGGATATGCCGCCGCCGCCGGCGCCGTCGATGCGTCGCACCGCTTCAGCCAAAGGTTCGCAGACGACTTCCATGTGGTGGCCATTTGCGTGAAGCAGTTCGGCTTCGTCGCGCATCACCCCGACATGGCCTTTCCAGAACACGAGATCGCCGCGACGCAGGCCTGACAGGTCAGGCGCGACATTGAGCGGCGTTCCCAGATCGCGCGCCTGCAGGTCGCTGTCGCGCGGGGCGAAAAGACCCGCAAGCTCCATGCTGTTCTGGATGAGGGCGGAGCAATCGAGTCCGTTGGTGGTGCGCCCGCCCCAGAGATAAGCAATTCCCAGGTGACGCTCGGCCTCGGCGACAAAGTCCCGCGAGGATAGGCCAATGGGAGAGAGATGCCGCGCCCAGATGAACGCCCCGTCATGCAGAACGAAGAAATCGCCGTCGCTGCGCTCCACAAGGACTCGCGCCCCAAGCGGCAGTGCATCGACGGGCGGCAGTTTGATGCTCGGCCCCGGATAGAGCGGCGAACGCAGGACGCGCACGCGATGAGTCGGCTCCACAGGCGACGCGCTGAGCGCTTCCGACGGGACGTAGCCAACATACCCATCGCGCTCGCATTCCGCCCACGACCAACCCTCAGGCGATTGCTCATAGACGACAATGGTTTCGCCGCGCAGAGCTTCGGTGTCGAGAAGGGCGTCGAAGCGTGGCTCACGCCGCACGGGCGCCGAAGGCGCAATCACCTGCATGCGGATTCCGTCAACAAAGCGCTCGGCGTCAAACTCGCCACGCAGGCGCGACGCCGCAAGATCAGGACGCGCGGGCGTGAACCGCGCGTCGCGGGGGGAACTCACGTTGGCAATTCCTGTGCGACGCTGCTCACGAGATCGCCGATCTTCTCCACAATGAGCGCCCCTTTCACCGTTCGTTGTACGATCACATTGCGGCGGTCCTTCTCATCGCGCTTGCGCGATACATAGCCGAGGGCGCCCATCGTATCGAGCGCACGGGTGATCACCGGCTTGGTCACGCCCAGCTTCCTCGCGAGGCCGCGAACCGTGTGTGGAGGAGGATCAAGATAGATCGTCAACAGGATCGCCGACTGGCGCGAGGACAAATCATGTTCGCCATCGCGCACCAGCGCGAGATGAACATCATGCCACAGCTTGAGGGATTGAACTGGACGCAAACCCATCTGCCCCAAACGGGTGATCATTGTTTCGGACACGTATTATTGACGCGTCCCGCCGCTGCGCAAGCGTTTTGTCGCCCTCGGCCGACCTAACGATGTGGTTGCGCAGCGCGCCTCCACGAGCGCGTACACCAGGCGCGCCGCCTGAGCCTCGCCGCCTTCTGGGCGACCGGGCTTCGAAGAAGGGTTCCATCCGAAGACATCGAAATGAGCCCATTCCTTTGCGCTTTCAACAAAGCGTTGCAGGAACAAGGCCGCAACGATGGAGCCGGCGAAAGGCCCGGACGCAACATTGTTCATGTCCGCAATCTTCGAATCCAGCATTGAACGATAGGCCGGCCACAGCGGCATGCGCCACGCCGGATCGTTCACTTTTTCGCCAATGCGCGCAATGTCCGCGGCGAGCTTCTCGCTCGGAGTATAGAATGGCGGAAGATCCGGCCCGAGAGCCACGCGCGCCGCACCAGTCAGAGTAGCAAAATCGATCAGCAGATCGGGCTTTTCTTCGTCGGCGAAGCTCAGCGCGTCGGCCAGAATGAGCCTTCCCTCGGCATCAGTGTTTCCGATCTCGACTGTAAGCCCTCTGCGGCTTTGAAGCACGTCGCCCGGACGAAACGCGGCGCCGCCCACTGCGTTCTCGACGATCGGCAGCAGCACGCGCAAGCGGACCGGCAGCTTCGCATCCATGATCATGCGCGCCGCCGCAAGGGCGACGGCGGCGCCGCCCATATCCTTCTTCATCAGCAGCATTCCACTTGGCGGCTTGATATCGAGACCGCCGGTATCGAATACGACGCCCTTGCCAACCAGCGTCACCTTCACTTGCGAGGGCTTGCCGTAACGGATGTCGACGAGGCGCGGAGCGCGCGCCGAGGCGCGGCCGACGGCATGAATCATCGGGAAACGCTTCTCGAGCAGCGCATCGCCGACGACAATCGAGCAGGCGGCTCCGTGTTCGCGCGCAAGCTTGCGCGCCGTTGCGGCAAGTTCGGCGGGGCCGAGATCATTGGCGGGCGTATTGATGAGATCCCGCGCAAGTGCGACGCTTTCGGCGATGCGCAGGACGCGTGCGCGACTGACGCCGTGCGGCAAAGCGAGGCGCGCGCCGCCCCCCTTCGCTCGTCGGTATTTGCGAAAGCGGTAGGATCCGAGGAGAAACGCGATCACAGCGAGTTCCGGATCGCCGGGCCAATTCTCGAGTCGCCAGACTCCGGCGGACAACGCGCCGGGCAGCTTGTCCGGCAGAAATGGATCCTGCTCCGCGGCGTCGCCAAGGCCGACAATGGCGCCCGCCAGCGCGCCGTTCTCGTGCGGAACGAAAATGACCTTTCCGGCGGCGCCATCGAAGCCCTGATCCGACGCGAAGCGGGCGCCGGCCGGCGAAACGTTGCGAATCTCGCGCTCCCAATCTTCGCGCTTCGCGAACCGGACCGGCAGGGAAGCGGCGCCGCCGGCCGCCAGATGCTCGCGCATGATATCGATCTCCGCGCCCTCTGCTCCGCCCGCGCCGGGGCGATTAACCCGCTGTTAGGGTTAACAGGTCATTGATGAAAGCCAAACCCGAACGTCGAGTCCGATGCAACATTCTCTGTCCCGAACTTCGTCCCGTTTGGCGCTGAGCCTCGCCCTCGTCTTGACCTCCGCTGCGTGTCTGCGGAAAAGCGATGACATCA
>JBEVKO010000222.1:0-6780 GCA_040509705.1 Beijerinckiaceae bacterium | reverse complement strand
GCTCAAAGGGCAAGATCCTCGCAAACGCGAGGAGGATCGACCGCGCCACCCTGAGAAAGCGTCCCGACCTGAAACGCCGATGTTGCGCAAGCCGGACTGGATTCGCGTTAAGGCGCCTGGTTCGCCAAGCTGGATCGAGACCCGCAACATCGTCAAGGAGCACAAGCTCGTCACAGTATGCGAGGAAGCCGGCTGTCCGAACATCGGCGAGTGCTGGGAAAAGAAGCACGCCACATTCATGATTATGGGTGACACATGCACCCGTGCGTGTGCGTTTTGCAATGTCCGCACCGGCTTGCCCGGCGCCTTGGATGAAGATGAGCCGGACAAGGTGGCCGACGCGGTTGCAAAACTCGGTCTGACCCATGTCGTCATCACATCGGTGGACCGTGACGATCTCGCCGACGGTGGGGCCGAACATTTTGCCTGCACGATACGGGCCATCAGGGCGCGCACACCCCAAACGACGATTGAAGTTCTGACGCCGGACTTTTTGCGTAAGGACGGAGCGATGGAAGTCGTGGTTGCAGCAAAGCCGGACGTGTTCAACCACAATCTCGAATGTGTGCCGTCGCTCTACCTGACAGTGCGGCCGGGCGCCCGCTACTTTCATTCCATTCGCCTGCTGCAACGAGTCAAGGAACTGGACCCGGCCATTTTCACGAAGTCGGGAATCATGGTTGGTCTCGGTGAAGAGCGCAACGAAGTGTTGCAGTTGATGGACGACCTGCGAACCGCCGATGTGGATTTTCTCACAATCGGTCAGTACCTCGCGCCGTCGCGCAAGCATCATCCAGTCATTCGCTACGTGACTCCTGACGAGTTCAAGAGCTTCGCAACGATCGCATCGACAAAGGGCTTTCTTTTGGTCTCGTCGACTCCGCTGACCCGCTCGTCACATCATGCGGGTGACGACTTCGCCAGGCTGAAGGCCGCGCGTTTTTCCCGGCTCGGGCGCTGATGGCGAAGCGGTCTCGCGGAAGCGGCGCGCGTTGACATGCCGTCCTTCCGCACACGCCATCCGGTGACCCACACGCGGACCCAGATGTTTGATCTCGTAGCTGACGTGGAGAAGTATCCCGAATTTCTGCCTTTCTGCACGGCCCTGACGCTCAAGCGACGGGCGAACGACGGCGAGGGCAGGGACGTTCTGATCTGCGACATGCACGTGGGTTACAAATCGATTAACGAGCGATTTACAAGTCGCGTTGCGCTTGATCGACCGAACCTTGTCATCGACGTGGAGTATATCGACGGTCCTTTTCATTTTCTGGAAAATCGCTGGCGCTTTGAGCCCGACCCTGCCGGCAGCGCCATCGACTTCTTTATCTCCTATGAGTTCCGAAGCCGACTGCTCGCGACTGTCGTCGGCGCCGTTTTCGATCGCATCTTCCGGATGTTCACGGGCGCATTCGAGGCGCGGGCTAATCAAGTCTATGGCCGCCCGGTCACGGGGCGAAGCGCTTGAAGTTCATCAGGCGACAGTAAATCAGTCTTGGTCCAAGTGTGCGGCCTGTATCCAGCCCTGATACAGCATGAAGCGCAGCGGCTTTTGGACACTCGCCGCCCCGTTGCTTCATCGGACCTGATCATCCGCCTCGCTCGAGCATCTCCAGCAGCAACGAGAACGCGGTGCGCGCCGAATCGCTTCGGATGTCACTCCGTGAATGTGGACTGAAGCGGCATTCGCGATGCAGCACGTCGCCCGTGAATTTGCGGGCTACGATATGCACCAGCCCGACGGGCTTTTCGGCCGATCCGCCTCCCGGCCCTGCAATCCCGGTTATGGCGACGGCCAGCTGTGCGGCCGAACGGTCGAGCGCTCCCGCCGCCATTGCGTGTGCGACTTCGGCGCTGACTGCACCGTGTTGCTGAATGAGATCGAACGAAACCCCGAGCATCTCTTCCTTCGCTCGGTTCGAATAAGTGACGAACCCGCGTTCGAAGACGGCCGACGAGCCCGGAATCTCCGTGAGAAGCGCTGCGACCAATCCCCCGGTACAGCTCTCCGCAGTCGCGATCATCAGACCGCGGTTGCGCGCCGCATCAAGCGTTCTCCGGGCAAGGTCGCTGGCGACAGGATCAGGAATCATAGCGATCTGTCGACAGGTGGCAGGCGAACCGAAACCACCGCGTGAGCCGCCAATCCCTCACGTCGACCGGCGAATCCGAGCCGTTCCGAGGTCGTCGCCTTCACGGACACGCTTTGCATCGGAACTTCTGCGATCTGCGAGATGCTTGAGCGCATGGCATCCCGATGCGGGCCGATTTTCGGCGCTTCGCATATCAGTGTGAGATCAAGGTGGTCGATTACGCCGCCTCGATCGCGTACTTTCCGGGCGGCGAAGGCGAGGAACTGATCTGACGATGCGCCGCGCCAGCGCGGATCGTCGGGAGGAAAATGCAAACCGATATCTCCATCGCTGATGACGCCGAGAAGCGCGTCTGTCAGAGCGTGCAGAGCAGCATCAGCATCAGAGTGACCAATAAGTCCGCGATCGTGCTGGATGCGCACGCCGCCCAACCATACATGGTCTCCTGCGCCGAACGCGTGAACATCATAGCCGAACGCAACGCGAGAGATGAGGTTATTGCCAAGACGGCGTTCCGCTTTCGCGAAATCACCCGGCCAAGTGAGCTTGATGTTTCCGCGATCTCCTTCGAACATATGAACCTTGTGACCGACCGCGCGCATGACGGCGCAGTCATCTGAGAAGTCCTGGGCTTCCTTCTTTGCTGCTTCGCGATGCGCTGCGAGGAGAGTGGGAAAGTGGAAGGATTGCGGGGTTTGCATCCCATACAGCCTATTGCGATCGGGTTGAGCGACAATCTCGCCCCGTTCGCCAATCTCTGCGAGCGTGTCGGTCGTTGGGACTCCCGGAGACGCGGCGCCGTAGCGCTGCGCAGCTTCGATCGCCCGTGAGATGAGGGCGTGCGACAGGAAGGGGCGAGCCGCATCATGCACCAGCACGATGTCCGGGAATAGCGGAGCCAGCGCCTCAAGACCGAGCCTCACCGACTCCTGTCGTGTGGCGCCCCCGAAGGCCGGCGGCGCCAGCTTCTCCCCATACGCCCCTAAGACGACGTCCTGATACTGCGACTCATCGTCCGGATGAATGACCACCAAGATGCGATCGATACGGTCGTGGGCCTCAAAGGCGTCCAACGACCGCGCAAGTACGGCGCGGCCGTTCACATCCTGATATTGCTTGGGAATGTCGGAGGCGCTCCGCTGGCCCCTGCCGGCGGCGACGACGAGAGCGGCGATTCTCACGAGCGCGCCCCCCTTAGGCGACGAAATGCCATAGGCTTCCTTTGTGTGCGGTGCAATATTTGGCATTGGCGGGCGCCCAAGAGGTGATTATAGTGCAGGCAGAAGGGGCGAGTGCACAATTGCTGGGCAGGAGTATGGCTGGGAACGTATTAGCTGAGCGGCTTGGGCGTGGCGCGGCGTTGCTTGCGCCCATGTCGGGAATAACGGACGCCGTATTCCGAGGGATCGCACACCGTTTCGGCGCTGCGATGGTCGTGACGGAGATGGTCGCGTCGGACGCGCTTGCCCGGCGAGAGCAGGAGGCGGTGTTGCGCAGCGAAGGCGCTGGAATCGTTCCGCACGTCGTCCAGCTCGCGGGCTGCGACACCCGCCTTTTGGCGGAGGCCGCGAGGCTGTCCGAGGGGGCCGGCGCAAGTGTTATCGACATCAACATGGGTTGCCCGGCGAAACGAGTGGTTGGCGGATGGGCGGGCTCGGCTCTCATGCGCGACCTCGATCACGCTGTTTCAATTATCGATGCAGTCATCGCAGCGGTCGCGATTCCAGTCACCGTTAAAATGCGCTTGGGTTGGGACGACGGAACCCGCAATGCCAGCGTGCTGGCCAAGCGCGCCGTAGGCGCCGGAGCGCGCATGATAACCGTCCACGGCCGCACCAGATGCCAGTTCTACAAGGGGCGGGCAGATTGGAAAGCCATCCGCGACGTCGTTGAAGCTGTCCCGGCTCCGGTCGTTGCAAATGGCGACATTGGCTCCGCCCACGATGCCCGGGCCTGCCTGAATCAATCGGGTGCAAGGGCAGTGATGATTGGGCGGTCCGCTCTTGGGAAGGCATGGCTGCCTGCGGCCATCCAGGCCGCCATAGTCGGCGGCGGCGATCTCGCCCGGCCCTCCGGGCCGGTCCGAAATGAAGCTGCAGCGGAGCATTATCTGGGATTGATGAGGCTCTATGGGAGGAGCATGGGCGTTAGGCATGCGCGCAAGCATGTCGCAGCCTATCTCGACGACGCGTGCGATGGGGATCGCGACCGGCGCGCCGCATTTGCCGACGCTCTCACAAGTGACGATCCTGATTTTGTTATGGGGCGGATGGAGGCTGCGTTCGCAGACGCCGGCCCGGGGTTGACGGCGAGGGCAGCATGAATTCGGGCCTTCATCGCGGATTTGAAAACGCCGAAGCCACCGCTCAGGCTCGGCGCGCCGACGCCGTCGTGCGCGTCATGCCGACGCCAATCATCGTCCTCGACGAGGAGGACAGAATCATTGACGCCAACCCGGCTGCCGAAACCTTTCTCGGCGTCAGCCTCGCCGTCATGCGGCGGTACAAATTTGCGAGTCTCATGCCTACTCGTTCGCCCATCCTTGCGCTCATTGAGGATGTGCGGGGGCGCGGGACCGGCGTGAGCGGCTACGATTTTGATCTTGGTACGCCGAGGAACGGCGACCGCTCGGCGGACGTGTTCGCTGTTCCTTCCCCGGACGCGCCGGGTCAGGTAATCCTTATGCTGCAGGAGCGCACAATTGCTGAAAAAATGGGCAGGCAACTCACGCATCGAGGGGCCGCGCGCTCGGTGTCTGCTCTCGCCGCCATGCTGGCGCACGAGATCAAGAATCCCCTGTCCGGCATAAAGGGGGCCGCACAGCTTCTTGAATCATCGGTGACTGATTCAGACCGTCTGCTGACAACGCTGATCTGCGACGAGACCGAGCGGATCGTGAAGCTAGTCGATGGCATGGACCTTTTCAGCGACACGCGCCCGATCCAGCGCGAGCCGGTCAACGTGCATGAGGTTCTTGAGCACGTGAAGCGCCTCGCCCAATCCGGGGTCGCGCGCCATATCCGGTTCGTTGAGGCATACGATCCTTCGCTCCCGAGAGTGCTGGGACATCGCGACCAACTGGTTCAGGTCTTCCTCAATCTTGTCAAGAATGCCGCGGAAGCCATTGGCGAAAACGCCATAGACGGTGAGATTGTCCTCACGTCCGGCTATCGTCCGGGCTTCCGGATGTCGCAACCGGCGAGCAACGAGAAGATTGCTCTGCCGCTGGAATTCACCGTCCGAGACAACGGCGCGGGCATATCGCCCGACATTCTGCCGCACCTGTTCGATCCTTTCCTGACGACAAAGCCGCAAGGCTCTGGCCTTGGTCTTGCTTTGGTTGCGAAGATTATCGGCGACCACGGCGGCGCCGTGTCCTGCGACTCATCGGCTGGAAGAACTACCTTCAAGGTCTTGCTTCCAATGGCGATTGCGCGGGACGGCCGGGCTGCCGACGAATGAGGACTTGAATGCCCAGTGCAAGCATTCTGATCGCAGACGACGACGCAGCTATTCGGACGGTCCTCAATCAGGCGCTGACCAGGGTTGGGTACGACGTCCGGGCGACAGGACACGCCGCTTCACTGTGGCGGTGGGTATCCGCGGGGGACGGCGATCTCGTCATCACCGACGTCGTGATGCCGGATGAAAACGCGTTCGATCTGTTGCCGCGAATAAGGAAGTTGCGACCGGAATTGCCAGTTATCGTCATGAGCGCCCAGAACACGTTCATGACCGCCATCAAGGCGTCCGAGCGCGGCGCATTCGAGTATCTTCCCAAGCCGTTCGATCTGAAGGAACTCATCGCCGTCGTCGGCCGCGCCCTCTCGCGCCCGCGGCCGGTCGCCAACTCGGATCACGGCGAGGCGCCGGACGACATCCCGCTGGTTGGCAGATCCGCCGCCATGCAGGAGATCTATCGCACGCTCGCCCGGCTGATGCAGACCGATCTCACCGTCATGATTGTCGGGGAGTCGGGAACGGGAAAAGAATTGGTCGCGAAGGCCCTGCACGACTACGGCAAGCGAAGGAAAGGGCCGTTTGTAGCCGTGAACATGGCGGCGATCCCGCGTGAACTCATCGAATCCGACCTGTTCGGACACGAGAAGGGGGCGTTCACAGGCGCCACCATGCGCAGCCCAGGAAAATTCGAGATCGCTGAGGGCGGAACGCTTTTCTTGGACGAGATCGGTGACATGCCTATGGAGGCTCAAACTCGTCTCCTTCGGGTTCTCCAGCAGGGCGAATACACGACAGTCGGAGGAAGAACCCCAATCAAGACCAACGTTCGAATCGTGGCCGCAACCAACAAGGATCTGAGGCAACTCATCCAGCAGGGGCTTTTCCGGGAGGACCTGTTCTTCCGGCTGAATGTGGTCCCCATCCGCTTGCCCCCTCTCAGGGAAAGAGGCGAAGATATTCCGGATCTTGTAAGGCATTTCTTCAAGCTGGCGGAGAAGGAAGGGCTCGGTCGAAAGACGTTGGATGCGGCTGCGTTCGACGCCATGAAGTCATACCCGTGGCCCGGCAATATCCGCGAACTCGAAAATCTGATCCGGCGGCTCGCCGCTCTTTATCCTCAGGACCACATCACAGCCTCAGTCGTGGCCGGCGAGCTCGATTCCGGGGCGAAGGCGGCGCCGACTTCGGCGATCGAATCTGATCGGCCCAGCGCCGCGACATTGCC
>JBEVKO010000221.1:0-11259 GCA_040509705.1 Beijerinckiaceae bacterium | reverse complement strand
ATGATGTCGTTGAGAAGACCGACGTCACCCTGGCGGACCTGCGCAGGCGCGGCTATCCGGAGAGCGTCGTCCGCGCCGTCGACACGCTGACGATTTGGCCGGAGGAGGAAGCGGATTATTTCGCCGCGGTCCGACGCGTCGGCGCCGATCCGATCGGACGGAAGGTCAAAATCGCGGACCTCGCCGACAATTCCGACCTCCGCCGTCGTCCGCCCGGCGCTCCGCCGGATGAAGAACGGTTCGATAAATATCGCAAAGCGCTCAATATGTTAGCCGCTGACTCGACGGGAGCCTGAGCGTCTGCCACAATTCGACCCCTGTTTGTTCGATATCCCGCCAAATAAGGCAGGGAAACATTCGCGTGAGCCGACGTTTCGGCCAGTTAGGAACCTTCATGCCAACCATCGCCCTGGTCGATGACGACCGCAACATCCTGACGTCCGTCTCCATCGCGCTCGAAGCGGAGGGATATCGGGTCCAGACCTACACCGATGGCGCCGCCGCCTTCGACGGCCTGCGCCAGGCGCCGCCCGACATGGCGATTTTCGACATCAAGATGCCGCGCATGGACGGGATGGAGCTGCTGCGCCGGCTGCGCCAGAAGTCCGACCTGCCGGTCATCTTCCTCACCTCGAAGGATGAGGAAATCGACGAGCTGTTCGGGCTCAAGCTGGGCGCTGACGATTTCATCCGCAAACCGTTCTCGCAGCGGCTTCTGGTCGAGCGCGTCAAGGCGATCCTGCGCCGGTCGGGCGCGAAGGACGTGCAAGGACCGCGCGAAGGCGACGCGAAGGCCCTGGAGCGCGGACAACTCCGCATGGATCCGGAGCGTCACACCTGCACCTGGAAAGGCGAGCCGGTGACGCTGACCGTGACCGAGTTTCTCATCCTGCAGTCGCTGGCGCAGCGTCCGGGCGTGGTGAAAAGCCGCAACGCCCTGATGGATGCGGCCTATGACGACCAGGTCTATGTCGACGACCGCACAATCGACAGCCACATCAAGCGCCTGCGCAAGAAATTCAAGCAGGTCGACAATGATTTCGAGATGATCGAAACGCTCTACGGCGTCGGCTACCGCTTCAAGGAGTAACGCAAGGCCGCCTCGCGATGAACGAGCCGGCCTGATATGGTCGCGGTAATGCTTTCACACGCGTTTCGTTCATGACCAGCGAAGTTCACGAGCCGGCGGCGGCGCAGGATCATCCGCGCTTCAGCGTCAGGCGGATTCTGTCGCGGTTCGGAACCTCGCTCAGCCGCCGCGCCGGATCGACGCTGACGCGGCGCATCGTGCTGCTGAACCTCGCCGGCCTCGTCGCGCTTCTCCTGGGTTATCTCTACCTGAACCAGTTCCGCGCCGGCCTCATCGAATCGCGCGCCCAGAGCCTCCTGACGCAGGGCGAGATCATCGCGGGCGCGATCGCGGCTTCGGCGTCGGTCGAAAGCGATGAAATCACGCTCGATCCCGACAAGCTGTTCCAGCAGCAGGCCGGCGAGATCCCTCCGTCTGACGACAACTCCGCCCTCGAATTCTCGATCAATCCCGAGTGCGTCGCCCCGGTGCTGCGTCGCCTCGTAACGCCCACCAAGACCCGGGCGCGCCTGTTCGACCGGGACGGCCAGATCATCATCGATTCGGCGCGCTTCATCTCGCGCGGCGACATCACGCGAGTCGATCTTCCGCCTCCGCCGGAAGACACGACCGTCCTGCAGCGCACCTTCAACGTGTTCCGCAACCGATTCGGCCGCATCAGCGCGCCGATGACCGACGATCCTGGCAGCGTCGGCGGCAGGCCGCTTCCCGAGGTCACGAACGCGCTGAAGGGGACGTCCGCCAGCGTCGTGCGCGTCAACCAGCGCGGCGAGACGATCGTTTCGGTGGCGGTGCCAATCCAGCGATTCCGGACCATTCGCGGCGCGCTCGTTCTGTCGACGCAGCCTGGCGACATCGATTCCATCATCGCCGACGAGCGCTGGTCGCTCGTGCAGATTTTCGTTGTCGCCGCCGGCGTCATGCTGATCCTCTCCATCCTGCTTGCGAATACGATCGCAGGCCCGATGCGCAAGCTGGCCGGCGCCGCCGAGAATGTCCGGCGCGGGGTGCGCAAGCGCGTCGAAATCCCCGACTATACGGACCGGCGCGACGAAATCGGGCTCCTGTCCGGATCGCTGCGCGACATGACCCAGGCGCTCTACAAGCGCATCGAAGGCACGGAGCGCTTTGCGGCCGACGTCGCGCACGAATTAAAGAACCCGCTGACATCGCTGCGCAGCGCAGTCGAGACGCTGCCGGTCGCCAAGACCGAGGAGGCGCGCCAGCGATTGCTGGCGGTGATCCAGCACGATGTGCGCCGGCTCGACCGGCTGATCAGCGACATTTCGGACGCGTCGCGCCTCGATGCAGAACTCGCCCGCAGCGACGCAGATCCGGTGGACGTGGCGCGGCTCGTCGAGACGGTGGCGAGCCTCGCCAACGAGGTGCGCAAGCCGCACGAACCGGAGATCGTCATCTCGACACCAAGGAACCGGGCGGACCGCGACGCGTGTCTGGTCAGCGGGCAGGACAGCCGGCTGGGTCAGGTGCTCACCAACCTCATTGAGAATGCGCGCTCCTTCTCGCCGCCCGGCGGGGTCGTCCGGGCGACCCTCGCGCGCACCGGCCGTTTCGTGACGCTGACGGTGGAGGACGACGGCCCGGGCATCCCCGATCACGCCCTCGAGCGGATTTTTGATCGGTTCTACACCGATCGGCCCGACCAGGGATTCGGTCAGAACTCCGGACTGGGTCTGTCGATCTCGCGCCAGATCATCGAGGCGCATGGCGGTCGCATCTGGGCCGAGAACCGGCTCGGAGCGCCGGATGCGGAAGGCAACCCGAAACGCCTCGGGGCGCGCTTCGTCGTGCGCCTTCCACCGGCGGCGTAGCACGCTGAATGTCCGAACGGACCGCGATCCACGCCACCTGCGTCATCGTCGGCGAATCCGGCGTGCTGATTCGCGGCGCCTCGGGCGCCGGAAAAAGCCGGCTCGCGCGCGCCCTTCTCGCCGACGCAACCAATCGCGGATTGTTCAGCCGCCTGGTCGGTGACGACAGGGTGGACGTTGAGGCCTGTGGCGGGCGGGCTCTGGTTTCGGGGCGCTCGTCGATCGCCGGCCTGATCGAAGCCCGCGGACTGGGGATCGTCGCCGCGCCGTCCGAGCCGGTTTGCGTCGCGCGCCTGATCGTCGACCTCATTTTGAACGCGGAGCCGCGGATGCCGTCGGGCGAAGAGCGCTTTGAACTGGTCGGAGGCGTCCGCCTTCCGCGACTGACGTTGGGTCCGGACGCGGATCGGCCGGATCTGGTGTTTGCCGCCCTCCTACAACTTTCGTCGGGCGCCAACTGGACATAGGGGTGCTTCCGCGCACAATTCACTGTTAGGCGCCTTAAAATCAGTCGTATTCGCCCTTGCGCTTTGCCTCACGCTGCACAAGATACGCGCCTCTGGCCGCCTGACCGGCGGCTGTTGGACTTCTGATCCGAATGATCGGCATGGTGCTCGTGACCCACGGGCGGCTCGCTACCGAATTCCGCGCCGCCCTTGAGCACGTTGTTGGACCCCAAAGTCAGCTCGAAACAATCGCCATCGGTCCCGATGACGACATGGATTCGCGTCGCAACGACATCATGGCGGCGGTGAAGAGTGTGAATTCGGGCGACGGCGTCGTGCTGCTAACTGACATGTTCGGCGGCACGCCCTCCAATCTCGCAATCTCGTGCATGAATGGCGCGAAGGTCGAGGTGGTCGCCGGAATCAACCTGCCGATGCTGATCAAGCTGGCGCGGGTGCGCGAAGACGCAGACCTCTCAGAGGCGGTGGCGCAGGCGCAGGACGCAGGCAAGAAATACATCAACATCGCCAGCCGCGTGCTCGCAGGCAGATAAGTCTGATGTCGGGGGAGGCGGGCGACTTCGACGACTTCGATGAACCCTGCCCGCCGGCGCCAAGCCCCGAAGGCGCCATCGTGCGCGAGATGCCCATCGTCAACAAGAAGGGCCTGCACGCGCGCGCAACGGCGAAGTTCGTGCAGTGCGCCGAGAAGTACGAGGCGGAGATCACGGTGACGCGTTGTGGCGAGACCGTCGGCGGCTCTTCAATCATGGGACTTCTGACGCTTGCCGCTGCGCAAGGCACAACCATCACAGTGACCGCCCGCGGCGATCAGGCCGAAGAGGCCCTCGAGGCGCTCTGCAGGCTCGTCGCGGACAAGTTCGGCGAGGGCGAATAGTCCGCTCCGAGAGCGAGGGCGTCGCGATGGATCTAGATCTGACGAACCGAACGGCGATTGTCACAGGCGGCAGCCGGGGCATCGGTAAGGCGATCGCGAAAGCGATGGCGCGGGAAGGCGCGGACATCGCGCTCATTGCGCGCGATATGACCGCAGCTGAAGCGACGCGCGCCGAGATCGCCGCCGAAACCGGGCGGACCATTCGCGCTTACCGCGCCGACACCGGCGACGACGAGTCGGTGCGCGCGACGGTGAAGCAGATCGCAGACGATTTCGGCCGCATCGACATCCTGGTGAACGCTGCTGCGCAGCCCGGAGGCCAGGCGCCGCCGCCCAAGCTGAAGGATGTCGACGACAAGATTTTCTGGCCCGACGTCAACGTCAAGGTGATGGGCTATCTGCGCATGGCGCGCGAGACGGCGCCTTACATGATCGAGCGCGGCTTTGGCCGCATCATCAACATCAGCGGACTGGCCGCGCGCCAGACAGGATCGATCGTCGGCAGCATCCGCAATGTCAGCGTCGCAGCGCTGACTGCCAACCTCGCGGACGAGCTCGGGCCGCAGGGCGTCAATGTCGTCTGCCTGCATCCGGGAACGACGCGCACTGAGAAAACGCCCGGCGTGATCAAGCGACAGGCCGAAGCGCGCGGCGTCTCCGAAGAGGAGGTCGAACGACAGATGGCCGGACGCAACAGCATCCGGCGACTCGTCACCGCAGAGGAAATCGGCGACGTCGCGGCGTTTCTCGCCTCGCCAAAGTCCGCGCCGCTCAACGGCGAATCGATCGGCGCCGGCGGCGGCGCGCCGGGCGTCATCCATTACTGATGCATCCATTGTCGAACCTGTTCCTGCGGGAACAGCGAGCCCAGCAAGGCTATGAGACGGATAGGGCGTGGAGGTTGGGTCGAGAGCCTTGCGCAAAACGGTCTTGCCGGAGCGACAAGTCCGTGTCGGAATCAGGACGGGGCGTTTTGCAGCGAGTGAGGCATGTCCGAAACTACCCGTTCAGCTAAGCCGCGCTTGGGCGGCCAGCCCACCCGTCGCGCCATCATCGCGCTCGCCGCCGGCGCGCCGGTTCTCGGCGCGGGCGAAACCCGTGCGCAGACGGCGGCCGGCAAGGTGTCGAATGTGCGCGGCATGGCCTTCGCCGAGGTCGGGCCCGGCACCCGCACCCTCATCCAAGCGGAAGCGGTCTATCTCGACGAGCTTCTGCGAACCGGCGACGATTCACGCCTCGGCGTCGCGCTGTCGAACGGAAATCAGATCGATCTCGGCGCGCGCTCCAAATTGCGGATCGATCGCACACTGCTCGACGGCGGCGGCTCGCTCACTCTCGGCGGCGGCGCCATGATGCTGGACCGACCTGACGCCGGAAGGAAAGGACGGCTCAACGTCACCTCGCCCTTCGCCGTGATCGCGGTGCGCGGCACAAAGTTCTTCGCAGGCGAAATCGATGGTTTCGGCGTGTTCGTCGAACGCGGCGCCGTGCAGGTCAGCGCGGCGGGACGATCCGTCATCGTGCGCGCCGGAGAAGGCACCACGATCCCGCGCGTCGGAGCCCCGCCGGAAGATGTGCGCGTGTGGGGCGCTCCTAAGATCGCCCGCGCCAGAGCAATGATCGCGTAGCAACTCCCCTCATCCGGAGCTCCTATTGCGTCTCGACAGGCTCGCACACCTTCACGGCGCGCGCGCCGTCGAACGGCGTGATTTCGCCCAACTCGCGAAAGCCGTAGCGCGTCGCGAGCGCGGCGCAACGCGGGCCGACGGCGATCGTCGACTTGAAGATCTTGTTCGACGCCTCCAGGCGCGAGGCGAGATTGATCGCCGGGCCGTGCGCCGTGTAATCGAGCTTGCGGCCGGCTCCGACATCGCCGACGACGGCTCGTCCCGTTTCGATGCCGATGCGCGTTCGCCCGAGCGTGAATCGCTCGTTCTCCGGGGCATTGCGAAACCGGTCGGCCGCGTCGCGCATGGCGATGGCGCAATCGACGGCTCGATTGGGGTGATCGGAAAGATCGACCGGCGCATTGAAGAACGCGTGAACCGCATCGCCAACGATCTTGTCGACCATCCCGCCATGCTGGATGACGATGCCGCAGACGACGTCGAAATATCGATCGAGAAGCGCGACGAGATCGGTGGCTGCGAGGCGCTCGGTCAGCGCCGTAAAGCCTTCGATATCGGTGAACAGCGCCGTGATTTCGCGCTCCTCGCCCGCAAGCTTGAGCGCATCGGGATTGTCGGCAAGTCGTGCGACGATCTCGGGCGGCAGCCGCGTCGCAAAGCTGCGCTCCAGCGCCAGGCGCCGCGACCGCGTCTGCGCGAACTCGGCGAGGCTCGCCGCCTGCCAGGCGCCGAGACCGGCGAGCGTCGGCCACAACGGATCAATGAGCCAAGCCTGCGTGCGCCACACGGCGTAGCATGCGAGACACCACAGCGCCGCAAGCGCCAATGTCGCCGACGCAGTCCTGAGCGGCGTCCAGCGCACCACGCCGAAGATCGCGGCGAGCGCAAGAAAGATCGCTGCAGCAGCTTCGATCCATTTTGCGCGCGCAGGACGCGTCGGAGCGCGGCCATCCAAAAGCTGCTCGATGGCGTCGGCCTGGATCTGCACAGTCGGCGTAAACGGATCTGCCGCCGTTTCGCGCAGGCCGCCAGCCTCGGGCGCGCTGGCGCCGATCAGGAGATATTTCCCCGACAAGCGCGCCCTGACGCCTGACCGATCATCAAGCAGATCAACGACGGAAACGGTGCGGGCTCTGCGATGCGCGGTCGAGGACGGCCACAGCCGGATCGACGCATCCGGACCGAGGGGCACCGCATATTGTCCGACCCGCAACAGGCGCGCCGCGCCGTCGATGATCAGATTGCCGTCGCCGGTTGCGACGCGCAGCGCCTCGATGGCGAGCCCGCCATAGAGCACCCCGCCGCCGACGGCGAGCAACGGCGCGCGACGCACCGGCTCGCCCTCGCTGGTGGCGAGAGTCAAAACCCCGAGCCCGCGGGCGGAATCGCGAAGAAGCTTTACCGGCGCCGTCAATCCGGCAGCGATGAGCAGCCCCGACATTTCAGGCGCCTCGCCCTGCAGCAGCAGCGGCGGACCTTCGGGCGATGGCGCGTCCTGCGACGGATCGAGCACCGCGCCGAGCACGGCGGGCGCGGCCTTGAGCGCCGACGCCAGCGCGGCGACGCCTGTCTGCGCCGCGGGATGCGCATTGCGGGCCTCGGCGAGCAGCATGTCGAAGACGATCGCCGACGGGCGCGACTCGTTTGCGAGCTGAGTGACCTGCGCGAGCGTTTCGCGCGGCCACGGCCAGGAGCCGATGCGATCGAGCGCCGCGCGATCGATGTCGATGACCGCGACGGGCGAACCGTCCGTCTCACGGGGCGACGAGGCGATCACGCGGTCGAACACCGACTCGCGCAGACGTTCGGCGAGCCCGAACGGGTCGCCCAGCGCGACAGTCATCACGAGAGCGAGCAATGACAGGCCAGCCACGGGAATCTTCCAACGAACGCGACGCCGGACGCCCCTCACGGGTCGTCCCCGCCCGCCATGATGTCGCGCAGCTTCTCGACGTCGCATTCGTAGCGACGACCGCTGCGGCTGATGACGCCGTTCTGATCCCAAGTGACGAGCACGCGATTGACGCGTGGCCGCGTCGCGCCGACGAGCGCGGCAAGCTCCCTCTGATCGATGGCAAGTTCAAACGCCGCGCGGCTGCGCGCATCCTCCTCGCCGACATTGGCGAGCAGGAGGAACAATTGGGCGACGCGCGCCTCCAGCGGCTGCAAGGCGATCATTTCAAGCTGATCGGTGGTGGCGCGCAACCTTTCGCACAACGCGCTCAGCACCGCGTCCTGCATCGCCGGCGATGAACGGAATGCGGCCTGAAAGTCTCGCCGCGCGAGCGAGAGCAGCACCGAGGGAGCGACCGCCGCCGCATCCGTCGTGCGGCCTGCGCCGTCAATGATGGCGATCTCGCCAAACACCTCGCCCGGCCCGGCCAGCCGGACCGTGAATTCGCGGCCATGCACGCTGTCCCGCGCCAGCCTGATTGCGCCCGATTCAACGACGAACATGGCGTCGCCTGCGTCGCCGCGCTGGAAAATCATGTCGCCGCTCTTGAAAGAGCGCTTTTGCAGGCGCCCGGCCACCTGCTCCAAAGCAGCGCCGTCGAGCGACGCAAAAAAGGCGTGACGGCGAAGAATCGCTTGGGCGTCGGTTTTCAAGGCGGGCCTCCAGGGGAGGTCGCGGCAAGGTAACGTCCGCCTCATCAGGACGCCAGCCAGCGGCGGCGCGCCTTTGTGCCGCCCGGAACAGGGGTAGCGTGTGCGGCGGCGCACAGACAGCGCGAGGAGGGCTGAAATCGTTCGATATAAAGAAATCTTTATATCTTTATTGCACCCTCCCCGGCCCGGTGCTATAGGCGCGACATCTTTTCCCGATCTCCCCAGGAGCAGGACCGATGGCTCAGGCCGCGATGAAGCAAGCCGCGTTTTCCGATTATGTCGTCAAGGACATTTCGCTCGCCGGATTCGGCCGCAAGGAGATCGAGCTCGCCGAGACCGAAATGCCGGGTCTGATGTCGATCCGCGCCGAATATGGGCCGAAGCAGCCGCTCAAGGGCGCGCGCATCGCCGGCTCGCTCCACATGACCATCCAGACCGCCGTGCTGATCGAAACGCTGAAGGCGCTCGGCGCCGACGTTCGCTGGGTGTCGTGCAACATCTTCTCGACGCAGGACCATGCGGCCGCCGCGATCGCCGCCGCCGGCACGCCGGTGTTCGCCTACAAGGGTGAAACGCTGACGGAATACTGGGACTACACGGCGCGCCTGTTCGACTGGCATGGCGGCGGGACGCCGAACATGATTCTCGACGATGGCGGCGATGCGACGATGCTCGTCCATCATGGGCTGCGCGCCGAGAACGGCGACGTTGCGTTCCTCGACAAGCCCGAGTCAGAAGAAGAGGAGATTTTCTTTGCGCTGATCAAACGGCTGCTGAAAGACAAGCCGAAGGGCTGGTTCGCCGACATCGCAAAGAACATTCGCGGCGTCTCCGAAGAGACCACGACCGGCGTGCATCGGCTCTACAAATTGGCGGAGCAGGGCAAGCTGCTGTTCCCCGCAATCAACGTCAACGACTCGGTGACGAAATCGAAGTTCGACAATCTCTATGGCTGCCGCGAGTCGCTAGTCGATGCGCTGCGTCGCGGAACCGATGTCATGATGGCCGGCAAAGTCGCGTTCGTCGCGGGTTACGGCGACGTCGGCAAGGGCTCGGCCGCTTCGCTGCGCCAGGCTGGTTGTCGAGTTATTGTCGCTGAAGTCGATCCGATCTGCGCGCTGCAGGCGGCGATGGAAGGCTACGAGGTCGCCACTATCGAAGATGCGCTGCCGCGCGCCGACATCTATGTCACCGCGACAGGCAACAAGGACATCATCACCATCGAGCACATGCGGCAGATGAAGGATCGCGCCATCGTCTGCAACATCGGTCATTTCGACAACGAGATCCAGGTTGCGGGCCTCAAGAACTTCAAGTGGACCAACATCAAGCCGCAGGTCGACGAAATCGAATTTCCGAAGGGCAATCGCATCATCCTCCTGTCGGAGGGCCGGCTCGTGAATCTCGGAAACGCGATGGGACATCCCTCATTCGTGATGTCCTCCTCCTTCTCCAACCAGACGCTCGCCCAGATCGAACTTTTCGCCAATCAGTCGAAGTACGAGAAGCAGGTCTACACGCTGCCGAAATTTCTCGACGAAAAGGTCGCGGCGCTGCATCTCGACAAGCTCGGCGCCAAGCTCACGACGCTGCGCAAGGAGCAGGCCGACTATATCGGCGTGCCGCAGCGGGGGCCGTTCAAGCCCGACCATTACCGGTATTGAGCGTTTGCGGACGGATCGCAGGATCCGTCCAACGCGGCGCTCCGCCGCCGAAACGATTGGCCCTCTGCGGACTCGTTTCGTTCCAAAAATTGTTGCGCGCGGGACTCCGCGCGCATTTTTTTTGATTGAGGATTCCTTAACCGCTTCCTGCCGGACTCCTTCGACGGTTACAGTGGCGTGATTCGGGCCCGTGGCGGACGGGCGGGGGTTGCGCGACGGTCAGGCGCCATCGCGAGCGGGCGGGCAAGGAATGGTCATGGCGGTTCTGGAGGCGGGCCGCGCGTGGGAGCGTCACGTTGCGCCTGCCTTAGGCAGGACGGCGCGGGGAGCTCGACAAGCGCTGGCTCCCATCGGTCTTTGCGTGGGCGGAGGAACGCCGGCGCTCGGGCAGACCGGCGCGGCCGCGTTTGGCGGCGACATCGTCCGATCGCTCGAAGCCAGCGGCGCCGCCTCGATCAGCGTCTTTGTCGCGCTGGCCGTGTTCTCGACGGTCACCGCCTTTCTCTATGTGCGCGAACGCGAGCGCTGGACGGCGCGCGCCGGCGACTACGACGCCGAGATCGCGCGCCTGCGCGCCGAAAGTGATCGGGCCGACGTGCTTCTGTCGACAGATCCGCAAATGATCGTGTCATGGGCGGGGTCGGGCGCCGAGCCCGTTATCGAGGGCGACGTCGCCGCCGTGGCGGGCGCAAACGCCGCCCGCAAGGCGCTGGCGTTCGGCGCGTGGCTGCCGCCGTCTGACGCGCAGCGGCTTGAAGGCTGCGTCGCCAGCCTGCGCGACGCCGGCGAATCCTTCACAATCAATTTGCGCAGCAACGAAGGCGTTCACCTCGAAGCACTCGGGCGCGTGGCGGCGGGCCGCGCAATCATGCGCATCCGCGACGTCGGCGGAGAGCGGCGCATGCGCATTGACGCCGAGGAGCAGCGCGAACAGGCCGAGCGCGAACGTGACGCTATGCGCGGTCTTGTCAACCAGTGGCCCCAGCCGGTCTGGATGCGCGACGACGCACGACGACTCTCATGGGTCAATCTCGCCTATGTGAAAGCCGTCGAAGCGAAGGATGCAGACGACGCCATCGTTCGCAACCTTGAAT
>JBEVKO010000220.1:0-5921 GCA_040509705.1 Beijerinckiaceae bacterium | reverse complement strand
TCGCGGGGGCAAAGGCATCGTCGCCATGGCGGTCAACGAGCGCAACGGCAAGCTCGTCGCCTCGTTCCCCGTCGAACACAGCGACCAGATCATGCTGGTGACCAACGGCGGCCAGATGATCCGCTGCCCTATCGAAGGCATTGGAATCAAGCGTCGCACCACCCAGGGCGTCATCGTCTTCGACACCGCGGCGGACGAGCGGGTCGTCTCGGTCGAGCGGGTCAGCGAGGAGGACGAGGAGGAGAGCGACGGATAGCGCCGGCTCCGACCCCATCGCACGGCGGACATGCATTTTGTGCGCAAACAAGCAGCGAAGTTTCGCATAAGGCTGCATGAGAGCGCCAACAGGGCGCAGGGTGGCTGGGGAAATGCTTCAGGCGACGCCGGGTGCGCGCGAACGGCCATTGGCCGGAATAGCGGCCAATGCCACGGCATTCGGAGCGATCTCGATTGGCGACGCGATGTCGAAGCTTGCGCTTGCGAGCTTGCCGCTGGCTGAGGTCATCACGCTGAGATCGCTGTTCCTGCTTGTTTTCCTGATTCCGTTTTTCGTGGCCCAGCGCCGACGCGGGCTGCCCGTCCTTAGGACATCGCGCCCCTGGCTGCATATCGGGCGCTTCGCCCTGCAATTCATGTCCGTGCTGACCTTCTTCGTCGCGCTGCGCGAGCTGCCTCTGACGACGATCACCGCGATCATGTTCATCTCTCCGGCCCTCGTCGCTCTCGCCGCCATCCCGATCCTCGGCGAGCGGCTGAAATCGCATCAGCTGGTCGCCATCGGCCTCGGCTTCATCGGCTGCGCGATCATTGTCCGTCCCACGGGCGACGGGCAGTTTCTTTATATGGCCATTGCGATCTTCTCAGCCGCAACCTGGGCCGCGTCGCTGGCGACGCTTCGGCTCCTGACACGGACGGAAAGCCACGCAACGATTTTCGCCTGGAGCAACGGGAGCTTCCTCCTGGCGGGCGCTGCCATCGCCATGTTCGACTGGCAGCCGCTTGATGCGGGGACGCTCTGGCTGATCGTCGGGATGTCGGCTACGCAGGTGATAGGCCAATGGTTCTCGATGACCGCGTTCCGGATCGCGCGCGCTGCAACGGTGGCGCCGATGCAGTACACGCAGATTCTTTGGGCGACGCTGGCCGGCGCCGTCGTATTCAGCGAATACCCGGCGCCGTCGGTCTGGATCGGCGCAGCGTTGATCATCAGCGGCGGCGTCTGGCTCATGCGAGAAGAAAGGCGGCAGGACCTGGCATGACGCGCGGCGACCTTTCAATGGGCCGCGCACTACGCCGGGGCGCTACCGGTGCGGCATGAAGCGCTACGGAGATGACGAGGGAAATCTGGTGGGGGCGGGCGCTCCCATCAACCAGCATGCCCACGAGCGGCCGCTTGCGGGCATCGCTGCGAACGGCGCATCCTTCGCAACAGCATCACTCGGCGACACTTTCGCGAAGCTCGCGCTTGCGATGCTGCCGGCGCCTCAGCTCATTGCGATGCGCAGCTTCCTGCTGCTGCTGTTATTTGCGCCCGTATTCATCGCCATGTCGCGTCGCGGCCGGCCAATCCTCGCAACCTCGTATCCCTGGCTTCATCTCGCCCGCGTCACCCTGCATCTTATGGCGACGCTCACCGGATTTCTCGCGCTGCGGAACTTGCCGCTAACGACATTCACGGCGATCGTTTTCACCGCGCCGCTTTTCATTTCGCTGGGCGCCATTCCCTTGCTTGGAGAGCGGATCAAACCGCATCAGTGGGGCGCCATCGTTCTGGGTTTCGCCGGCTGCTTCGTGATCCAGAAGCCGGGGGTCGAAGGGGACGCTGTCTACATGCTGCTGGCGCTTGCGTCCGCGTCGACCTGGGCGCTGTCGGTTATTCTGCTGCGACGTCTGACGCGCACGGAAAGTCACATCACTCTCATCGCATGGGGAAACATCCCGCACCTGTTCGTGGCGGGCGCCATCGCGGCATTCGACTGGCGACCTGTCGAACCGACTCTGCTTCTCTTCGTCGTAGGTCTTTCGCTCATGCAGCTTGTCGGACAATGGTTTTCCATGACAGCGCTGCGCCTTGCGCCGGCCGCAACGGTCGCGCCGGTTCAATACACGCAGATTTTATGGGCGACCCTGATCGGCGCGTATGTGTTCGGCGAATGGCCGCAACCCTCGGTCTTCGCCGGCGCCGGGTTGATCATTGCGAGCGGAGTGTGGCTGATGCATGGCAGCCGGCGCTGAACCAGTCACCTAGCGCCGGCCTTTTCGAGGATGTCCACCATCTCTGAGTAGCCCCGCTCGCGCGCCAGCCGCAGCGGCGTCCGGCCCTGCGCATCGGCGAGATTCACGTCGGCGCCGGCATCGACAAGCGCTTTCAGGCTCGCGGTATGGCGCAATCCGCCATCGCCAAGAACGATCGACTCAATTAGCGCGGTCCAATGCAGGGAATTCACATGGTCGAGCGGCGCTCCGGCTTTGATGAGGATGCGGACGACTTCGTCATGTCCGAGATGGGCCGCGGCTATGAGCGCGGTGCCGCTCCAGGGGCTCGTGACGTTCCGAGGGTCGCAGCCAAGCTGAAGCGCCACTTCCAGATTGCGGGGATCGTCCTTGACCGCGAGGATCGTGACGATGTCGTACTTCTGCTTGTCGAGCGCGTTGGGGTCCGCGCCGCCTTGGACAAGCGCGCGCATCGTCTCGGTATGACCATGGAACGCGGCGACGTGCAGCGGCGTTCGGTCGTTCTGGTCGCGAATGTTGGGATCAAGGCCGTTGATGATAAGTTCGGGCACCCCGCCATGCCAGCCTCGCGCCGCCGCTGCATGCAGCCCGTTATAGCGCGCGATCTCGGCCAACGAGGGCGGCGTCTGTGCGACAGCGGAGGTCGCGAGCATCAGCGCGAATGCAGTTGCGCATTTCAATCTCATAAGAGGATCGTGGGCGCGCCGGAGGATTTTGCAAGCCCGATGTCCGGAGGGGCGGCCCTTGCCGGACCCAGCCGCCGCGGCTAACGCTCCATTGCAGCCGCTGGATTTCCCATGACATCGCCCAAGCAACATGTCGCCTTCTATCCAGGCTCCTTCGACCCGGCGACGAACGGGCACGTCGATATCCTGCGACAGGCTTGCCGGTTGGCCGACCGGGTGATCGTCGCAATTGGCGTCCACCCGGGAAAGACGCCCTTGTTCACGGCAGAGGAGCGCGCCGCCCTGATCCGCGCCATCGCCGCGCCGATCGAGCGGGAAACGGGGGCGTCCGTCGAGGTCGTCACCTACGCCGACCTTGCGGTGGTTGCGGCGCGCAGGGCGGGAGCGACCTTCATGGCGCGCGGTCTGCGCGACGGGAGCGACCTCGACTACGAAATGCAATTGGCGGGAATGAACGGAACCATGGAGCCGCAGATACCCACTGTCTTCATACCCGCATCGCCCGCCGTCCGCCCCATCACCGCCACGCTTGTCCGTCAGATCGCGTCAATGGGCGGCGACGTGTCGCCCTTCACGCCGCCGACGGTTTCGGCTGCACTGAAAGCAAAGTTCTCGCGCCCCTGAAGGGCGTCCACGTCGGAGCCATCATGAGAAAACTGTTCCTCGCAGCCGCGCTCGCACTGAGCGCCTTGTCGGCAGAAGCCCAGAATCTGGATCCCAATCAGCACATCGCCATCGACACCAAGGACGGCCGCGTTGTCGTCCGGTTGCGCCCGGATCTGGCGCCCAAGCATGTCGCGCAGATCACTGCGCTGACCAAGCGGGGCTTTTACGACGGCATCGGGTTTCATCGCGTGATCGATGGATTCATGGCTCAGACGGGAGATCCCACCGGGACCGGGATGGGCGGCTCCGATATGCCCAACGTGCCGGCCGAGTTCACACAGACGCCGTTCAAGCGCGGCAGCGTCGGAATGGCGCGCTCCAGCGATCCGAACTCAGCCAACTCGCAGTTTTTCATCTGCTACGACGGGTGCGGCAGCCTTACGGGTCAATACACGATCTGGGGCGAGGTCGTTTCGGGCATGGACGCCGTCAACAAGATCAAGAGGGGCTCCGGTCAGAACGGCATGGTGAGTGGGCCGGACAAGATCGTCCGGATGCGCATGCTGGCGGACGCGAAATAGCATGCCGCGCCCGGCTCGCGTCGCGCTGATCTGCCTCGCGCCAATCGCTGCTGCGGCGACGGCGGCTGCGCAGCCGACGCGCGATGTCGGCCTGCCGCCCCCCTTTGACACGCCGGCATTGCCGCCTGCGGTCAATCCGGCGCTGCCGCCGCCGACCGGGCAACGATACCTGCCGGGAACCGGCGGCCCATTCTCGGACCCGGACTATGTGCCGCCGCCGCAGCGGACGCCGCGCGCCGGCATGGACAGCTATCGCAGCAATATCCGGCGCTCCCAGCCCGGCGGAAAGCCCGCAAGCCTCGCGCAGCTCCGAGATCTTGCGCCATACCTTCGCGCTTGCTGGACGCCGCCGGCGCTAGAGGCGAGCGGCGCGCCGCTGGACGCCACCATTCGCTTCAGCCTGCGGCGCGACGGCGCCGTTGATGGGCAGGCGCGCATCACCTATGTCAACGCCCGCGCGACGTCGCAGCAACGGTCGGCGATCGTCGCATCGCTCAACAATGCGATAGCTGGTTGCACGCCGATGCCGCTCACCCCGAGCTTCGGCGCAGCGATCGCCGGCCGACCGCTGTCGATCCGCTTCATCCTCGATGCGGCGCCGCGTTCATAACCTCAATTTGAAAGGAAACACACTATGGCGCTCGATCCTGAAAACACACTTGTTATCGAAACCACCAAAGGCAACGTCGTCATCGCCATGCGTCCCGATCTCGCGCCCGGCCATGTCGAACGCATCAAGAAGCTCGTGCGCGAGAGCTTTTACGACGGCATCGTCTTCCATCGCGTCATCGACGGATTCATGGCGCAGACCGGCTGTCCACGCGGCACCGGCACGGGCGGCTCCGACTATCCTGATCTGAAGGCCGAATTCACGCCGGAAAGCCACCAACGCGGGGTTTGCTCGATGGCGCGCGCGCAGTCGCCTGACTCGGCGAACTCGCAGTTCTTCATCTGCTTCGACGATGCAAGCTTTCTCGACGGCAAATACACAGTCTGGGGCAAGGTTGTCGAAGGCATGGAGAATGTCGACAAGATCAAGCGCGGCGAGCCTGTGCGCGATCCGGACAAGATGACGAGCGTCCGAGTAATGGCGGACGTCGCCTAGCTTCGGGCGCTGCGCATCCGGAGACGTGTTCTCCATCGCCCACATCACTGCGGGACGATGACATGCGCGTCTCCGAGTTCGACTTCCATCTGCCGGATGACCGCATCGCGCTGAGGCCTGTGTCTCCGCGTGATGCGGCGAAGCTTCTCATCGTATGGCCGGATGACGCGCTCGCGGACAAAGGCATCCGCGATCTGCCGGGGCTCCTCAGGCCGGGCGATGCGCTCGTGCTTAACGACACGAAAGTCATTCCGGCGCGGCTCGACGGCGTGCGCAGGCGGGCCGATGGAGAGGGCGCGCGCATCGAGGCGCTGCTGATTCATCGTGAGTCGCAGGACGCGTGGCGCGCGCTGGCCAAGCCCGGCAAGCGGCTTGCCGTCGGCGATCGCATTCGGTTCGGCTCGTCCAACAATTCCT
Source organism: Beijerinckiaceae bacterium (assembly GCA_040509705.1). Taxonomy (GTDB): domain Bacteria; phylum Pseudomonadota; class Alphaproteobacteria; order Rhizobiales; family Beijerinckiaceae; genus Terrirubrum. The sequence continues at coordinate 291 of JBEVKO010000220.1, read as the reverse complement.
GCCTTCTCGGAGCGCTCGACGCCACCGTCGCGGAGAAACACGACGCCGGGGAAGTGATCCTGCAGTTTGATCTCTCGGGGCCCGATCTCGATGCGACGATCGCCGCTGCCGGAGCGATGCCGCTCCCGCCCTACATCGCCGGGAAGCGCGCGACGGACGATCAGGATAGAACAGATTACCAGACCATCTACGCGCTCCGCGAAGGCGCTGTCGCGGCGCCGACGGCAGGTCTCCATTTCACCGCGGGGCTATTCAAGAAGATCGATGCCGCAGGCGTTTCTTGCCACACCG
>JBEVKO010000219.1:0-3916 GCA_040509705.1 Beijerinckiaceae bacterium | reverse complement strand
TCATCCTTGTTCCGATCGAAGTCATTTCCTTCCTGTCGCGACCGATCACGCTCGGCCTACGTCTCTTCGCCAACATGCTCGGTGGGCACATCGCCATGAAGGTGTTCGGCGGCTTCGTCGCCGGCCTCATCGGAGCCGGCGGCGCGTACGCCCTGCTGTCGCCGCTGCCGCTCGCGGTCATCGTTGCGCTGACGGCGCTGGAGTTTCTGGTGGCGTTCCTGCAGGCTTACGTCTTCGCAGTCCTGTCCTCGGTCTATCTCAACGACGCGCTTCATCCGGGCCATTGAGCGAGCCTGGCGCTTCTTCCTTCCTCACGCTCACCCTCCAAGGAGAATGTCATGACCCCCGAATCCGCTGCTCTGATCGGCGCCGGCCTCGCCGCCATCGGCATGGGCCTCGCCGCCGTCGGCGTGGGCACGATCTTCGGCAACTTCCTGTCCGGATCGCTGCGCAACCCCTCGGCTTCGAGCAGCCAGCTTCCCAACGCCTTCGTCGGCGCAGCGCTTGCGGAAGGTCTCGGCATCTTCGCTTTCGTCGTGGCGCTCATCCTGCTCTTCGTGAAGAGCTGACGCACTCATTCCGGTCCGCGCCATCGCGCGGTCCGGTCGATCAATCGACGGACGCGACTTAGCGTCCGTCCTTCCCTCGTTCGACGGGCGGGACATGGCAACTCCATCAGAACACGCCGCGGAAATTGCGTTTCCGCCTTTCGACGCGACGACGTTCGGATCGCAGCTTTTCTGGTTCGCGATCGTGTTCTCGTCGATCTATTTCCTGACCAAGCGCGTCATTGCGCCGCGCATCGAAGGCATTCTTGCGGATCGCCACGCGCGCATCGCCGGCGACCTCCAAAACGCCGGACAGATGCAGGCGAAGGCGCAAGCCGCTGCGGAGGCGCACGAGAAGTCTCTTGCCGACGCGCGCTCGAACGCTCAAGGCATCGCTCGGCAGACGCGCGACCGGCTGAACGCCGAATCAGACGCCAGGCGCAAGGTGATTGAGGGCGATGTCGCGTCCAAATTGATTGCGTCCGAGAAGCAGGTCGCCGAGATGAAGTCGCGGGCGCTCGCCAATGTCGACACGATCGCCAATGACGCCGCCGCGGCCATCATCGAAAAACTGATCGGGGCCAAGCCCGGCGCCGACGCCATCTCCGCTGCGGTGAAGTCCGCGCTCGGGCGCTGAGGAGGATTTCATGGAAACCTTCTGGGTCGGCGTCGGCTTCGTCCTGTTCTTCGCCTTGCTCGCCTATTTCGGCGTGCACACGAAACTGCTCGGCGCCATCGATGCGCGAGGTCATCAGATCGCCAGCGAACTCGCCGAAGCGAAGCGCCTGCGCGAAGAGGCCGAAGCGCTGCTCGCAAGCTTTGAGCGCAAACGCGCCGAAGCCGAGACCGAGGCCGCAGCCATCGTGGCGCAGGCGAGGTCGGAAGCCGAGCGCATGGCGAAGGAAACCGAACTGAAGATGGCTGATTTCGTCAAGCGCCGCACGGCGCAGGCGGAGCAAAAGATCGCGCAGGCCGAGCAGCAGGCCGCCGCTGACGTGCGCGCCGCCGCAGCCGACGCCGCGGTGCGCGCCTCCGAAGCGATCCTGCGCAAGGAGACCGCAGGCGCGGCCGGCGACAAGCTGGTGCGCGACGGCCTCGCCGGGCTCAAGGGCCGGTTGAACTAGCCGGTCCTTCATCGTCATTCCCGATTGTCGCGTAGCGACAAGTCAAGAACCCACCACGCAACGTAGCGAATGGCGTCCGCAGGTCGGTTCCAGGTTCGCGCGTACCGCACGCCCGGGACTGATTCATGCGCGGCGCCGTCTTGTTCAGGACGGGATCAGGCCTTCACATCTTCCGGCATGGCGAAAGGGCTTAGACGTTCAAATGCTCGCGCCGCCTGCAACACGCACGCGTCGCGCATTTTCGGTCCGACGATCTGCAGTCCGATCGGCAGGCCATCGCGTGAAAATCCACAGGGGCATGATGCGGCCGGCTGCTGCGTCAGGTTGAACGGATAGGAGTAGGGGCTCCAGCTCAGCCAGGCGAGCGGCCCGCCGCGCGTCGCCATGCCGTCCGGAACATCGCGCGCGACTGCAAAGGCCGGCGTCGGCATCGTCGGCGTCAGCAACAGATCGTATCGCTCGTGGAAACGGTTCATGACGTCGAGAAGACGCATGCGGCCTTGCGACAGCGCGTCGATGAAGTTCGTCGCGAGCATGCCCTCGCTCGCCTCGACGACGGCGCGGAAGCCGGGGTCGTGCCGATCGCGCTCCGACTTCGGAATCGCCATCGCGGCCGTGGAAGCCCCGGCGAACCACATGGCTGCAATCACATCGTATGGATCGGCGAAGCCGGGATCGGCTTCCTCCACATGCGCGCCCAGTTCCGTAAAAACTTGCGCGGCGTCGCGCGTCGCGCGTTCAACGTCCGGATCGAGGTTGTCGACGAAGCCGAGGCGCGGGCTGTAGGCGATGCGCAGTCCCTTCACGCCAGCTTCGAGATCCGCCTGATAATTTTCGGCCGGCGCGTTCCAAGCGAACGCGTCGCGCGGATCGGGCGCGCTGATGACGCTCATCATCAGCGCGGCGTCCGCCACGCTGCGCGCCAGCGGGCCGTGATGGGCGAGCACCGTGAAGGTCGAGCCCGGAAAAGTCGGGACGCGCCCGTAGGTCGGCTTGATTCCAAAGACGCCGGTGTACGAGGCGGGAATGCGGATGGAGCCTGCGCCGTCGGTCCCGAGATGCAGCGCCCCGATCGACAGCGCGCAGGCGGCGGCTGCGCCGCCGGACGACCCGCCGGTGGTGCGGCCAAGGTTCCACGGATTGCGCGTGACGCCGGTGAGCGGCGAATTGCAATGACCGATCCAGCCGAACTCCGGCATCGTCGTGCGGCCGATGAAGATCGCGCCGGCGGCGCGCATGGCGCGCACCGTCGAGCCATCCGACGGCATCGGCGCATCGCTCGTCACCAGCGATCCGTTGCGGCGCGGGAGTCCTTCCTGCGTGATGTTGTCCTTCACCGTCGTCGGCATCCCGTCGAGCGGCCCGATCGGCTCGCCCTTCATCCAGCGCGCTTCCGATGCTCTCGCTTCCTTCAGCGCGCTGTCGCGCGTGACGAGGATGAAGGCGTTGACCTTGGGCTCGAACCGGTCGAGACGCGCGAAGCAGGCTTCGACCACGTCGACGGGTGACAGGGTGCGGTCGCGAAACCCCGCCAGCATATCGGCGGCGGACAGGAGAGCTGGATCGGTCATACGCGTCTCTTGTTGCGGTGATGCGTTTGGAACAGGCGTCTTTCAGCGCTGCGCATGAGTTTCACGCCGCGCTTCGGCTTGCGCCAGCGCTATCTTCGCCGCTTCGCGCCCGGCGATGCGGCCGAGCGCGACGGCGGTCAGGAGGCCATTGCCCGAAAGATATCCCGACGCGTGCGGCCCGGATACGCCGCGCGCGGCGCCGCCGGCGGCGAACAGGCGACCGAACGCGGCGCCGTTGCTGCGAAGAACGCGAGAGCGCGCATCGATGTCCAATCCGCCCTGCGTATGAAAAAGCGCGCCGGTCGCTTTCACGGCGCAGTAGGGCGGCGCGAGTTGCACGACTTGTGAAAAATCGCGACCGAACGGATCAGGCGCACCGCGCTCCCGGACCGCCTCGACCTGAGCGAACGTTTGCTGCAACGACGACGGCTGCAAGCGCGTGCGGATCGCAAGCTCATCCAGCGTCGCAGCTTCGATAATCGCGCCCTGTGCTTCCGCGTTCCGAAAATCCTCGAATTGTCGGCAGATCGCGGCGATGCGTCGATCGAAGATCGTCCAGGCGACGCCGCCGGGCTGGGCGAGCACCTCCGCCGCCGCCTCCGAATAGCCGCGCGATTCGTCGTGAAAGCGTTCGCCGTCGACGTTGACCTGCACGCCTCCTTCCATGATCGCC
>JBEVKO010000218.1:0-5241 GCA_040509705.1 Beijerinckiaceae bacterium | reverse complement strand
TGCTCCGCCGCCTGCCCAGCTGGCGCAGCCGCCAGCGCCACCGGCCGCCCCGCCGCCCCCCCGGCCCGCACAGCTCCCGCCCTCCAAGCCGCCACCACCGGCCCCCCAGGAGGCTCCTCAGCCAAGCGCTCCGCGACCGCCCTCCGCGGCCCAGCCCATTCCTTCTCCGCGCGTTGCGCCGCCCCCGACTGGCGCGCCGCAGCAGGCCACGCAGCCGCCGCTGCCCGCGCGGCGGGCTCCGCCGCCCTCCTCCCTAGGTCAGGGAGGACCTCCGGCGACTGCGCCGCAGCGCCCGGCCGCGATTGCTCCAACCACGCAGCCGCCCCCCGCCGCTGCGCCGCGTCCGGGGGCCATCGCGCCGCGGCCGACGCCGCCTGCCCAAGCGGCGCAACCGGCTGGCGGCCAGGTTCCAGCCCAGCCCGTCCCTGCCGGCCAGACCCAGCCCGGCGCTCTTCCTCCCAACCAGCGACCCGGCGCCATTGGCAGGCCGGTGACGCCGCTGCAGGGCGCTCCGCCGACGCCGGGCCAACCGCCCTCGCAGGCGCTCCAGCGCCCGCCTGGCGCTCCCGGTCAGCTTCAGGCGCCGCCGGGACAAACCCCCACAGGCTTTGCGCCGCCGAACCAACGGCCCGGCGTCGTCGGAACGCCGGTCGCTCCGCCCGCCGCCCAGCCCGGGCAGGCCGCGCCTCGACCGGGCGCGCCGCCGCCGGTCCCCGCGACTCAGGCGACGCCCGCGCAATCCCCACCCGTGGTCCCACCGCCGGCGCAGGCCGTATCTCCGCCCGCTGCTCCCCCGACGACAATGGGCGCGCCCGGCGCTCCGCGGCCCGGCGTCGCGCCCGGACAGGCGTCGCCGGCGCAGCCCTTCCCGCCCCCCGGCCAGCCGCAGCGCAGCGGGATGAGCCGTGGCGGGGCTGCAGCGCTCGGCCTCGCCGCCGGCGTCGGCGCCGTTGGCGCCATCATGGCCGTCGAAGGCGCACAACGTTTCGACGATGTCCGCGAGCGGCGTCGCGAGCAGCGCGAGGGCGACGTCACCATCATCCGCGAGCCCGGGCGAACCATCATCCGCGATGATGACCGCGTCTTCATCCGCCGCGACGAGAACGAGCGCTTCCGCGATCTCGGCGGCGACCTGCGCACCGAACGGCGCGGCGGCGAGATGGTGACAGTGTTCGAGCGGCCCAACGGTGATCGCGTCGTGACCGTCACCGACGAGAACGGGCGCCTGATCAGGCGCTCGCGCCGTATGCGCGACGGGCGCGAGATCATCATCATCGACAACGCCCTCGCATCCCATCGCCCGCAAACCTACGGCGACTACATCGTCGATCTGCCGCCGCCGGAGCTGCGCATTCCGCGCGAGCGCTACATCATCGATGCGCGCGACGCGGACGAGGCCGACATTTATGAGGCGCTGACTGCGCCGCCGCTCGAGCCGATCAATGCGCGCTATACGCTCGATCAGGTGCGCTACAGCCCCAATCTGCGCGCGCGCATGCGCAGCGTCGATGTCGACACGATCAATTTCGACAGCGGTTCCTGGGCGATCGGACCCGAGCAGGCGAATCGTCTGTCGATGATCGCGCAGGCGCTGAAGAAGGCGATCCAGGCCAATCCGGGCGAGGTGTTTCTGATCGAGGGCCATACCGACGCAGTGGGTCCGGATATGGACAATCTGTCGCTGTCCGATCGTCGCGCCCAGGCCGCCGCCGAAGCGCTGACGCAGAACTTCAACGTGCCGCCGGAGAATCTCACGACGCAAGGATACGGCGAGCAGAACCTGAAGGTGGCGACGCAGGATCCCGTGCGCGAGAATCGCCGCGTCACCGTGCGGCGGATCACGCCCTTGCTGGCGGGACAGGCCGCGCCGCAATAGCCCGGCGACGGCTAGCGCGGCGCGCGCTTGGCGAGAATGCGCTGCAGCGTTCGGCGATGCATGTTGAGACGCCGCGCCGTTTCGGAAACGTTGCGGTTGCAGAGCTCGTAGACGCGCTGGATGTGCTCCCAGCGCACGCGATCGGCCGACATCGGGTTCTCCGGCGGGGGCGCCCGCTCGCCGGCACCCCCCATCAGCGCATGGTGGATCTCGTCCGCGTCGGCGGGTTTGGCGAGATAGTCGTAGGCTCCGAGCTTCACCGCCGTCACGGCGGTCGCGATGTTGCCGTAGCCGGTCAGCACGATGGCGCGCGCATCCGAGCGCCGTTCGTGCAGGCGCGCGATCACCTCGAGCCCGTTGCCGTCCCCGAGCCGCATATCGACGACGGCGAAGGCCGGCGGGTCGCTGTCGATGGCGGCCAGCCCGGCCGCGACGCTGTCGGCCGTGCGCACGGCGTAACCCCGCCCCTCCATCGCCTTGCCGAGGCGTTGCAGGAACACCTTGTCGTCATCGACGATCAGAAGGCTCGGCGGCGTTGCGGTCGCGGCGTCAGGGGGAGTTGTGGTCATGGCTAGCGGGATGCGTCGTGCGGGCGCAGTTGTGGCCAAAATGGCTGGCATGCGCAAGGAAGAGGCTCATCCCGTCCGTTCGAACTGGCTGCGGGGCCACGCGACCCGCACGATCGCGCCTTCCGTCGGAGGAGGCGCGTTGCTCATGTCGAGTTGGGCGCCCGTGCGCTCAAGCAGCGTCTTGGCGATGAAGAGGCCAAGGCCGAGCCCGCCTCCTGCCTCGCCGCCCTTGGCGCGGCGGCCGTCGGTCCGGGAGCGGAGATAGGGCTCGCCGAGCCTGAGCAATACGTCCGGGGCGAAGCCAGGCCCATCGTCCTGAATGAGGATTTCGACCGTGCTCGTCGTCCAGCGACCCTCGATGGCGACTCGCTCGCTGGCGAAATCGACCGCGTTCTCGAGCAGGTTCTCGAGCCCGTAGAGCATGCCGGGGTTGCGTCGACAGCGAGGCTCGGCGCCCTCGCCGGCGAGCTTGACTTCCATTTCGACCTCGAAGGCGCGCAGCGGCGCCACCATCTCCTCGATGAGCTGGCGAAGGGAGAGCGACAACAGGGGGCCGCCGGCGTCATGGTCGAGCGACGTCAGCTTGCCGAGAATGTCGCGACAGCGCGCCACCTGATCGTTGAGCAGCGAGATGTCCTCGGCGAAGGGCGCGCTCTTGGGAACCGCCTTGTCGAGTTCGCGCGCCACCAGCGCGATCGTCGCAAGCGGCGTTCCGAGTTCGTGCGCCGCCGCCGCCGCGAGCCCGTCGAGCTGCGAAAGATGCTGCTCGCGGGCGAGAACGAGCTCGGTTGCGGCCAACGCTTGCGCCAGATCGCGCGCCTCTTGCGCCACGCGCCACGCATAGACCCCGATGAAAGCGATGCCGAGCAGAATGGCGAGCCAGATCCCCGCAACATACGTCGGCGGCATGGCGAGCATGTCGCCCGGGAACCAGGGAAGCGGCTGGTGAAACTGCGCAAGCAGCGCTGCAAGTCCCGCCGCGAGGACGCCGAGCGCCGCAGTCAGGCGCGGCGGCAGCGTCGTCGCCGAAATCAGCACCGGCGCTAGCAGCAGCACGGCGAACGGGTTCTGCAGCCCGCCCGTCAGATAGAGCAGCGCCGAGAGCTGGACGATGTCGTAGCCGAGAAGCAGAGCGGCGGCGCGCTCGCCGACGCGCTCGTTCGGCGGATAGCGCAGGCGCAGAGCGACATTGAGCCACGCCGACACGGCGATCACCAGAAAGCACCAGCCCAGCGGCAGCGGAAATCGCAAGCCGAAATGCGTCACGAGGACCGCGAGGCTCTGACCTGCGACGGCGAGCCAGCGCAGCTTGACCAGCGTGTCGAGTCGCAGCCTGGGACTGTCCATGGGGCGCGCGAACGCCGCGCCGAAGGCGTCTGGCGCGTCCAGTCCGGGCCTTTGACCGTCGGCCATTACTCTCCTGCGCCTTTCAGGCGGCGATGCGCGTCGCCTTCGACAGCATCTCGGGATCGATGTTGCCCCCGGACAATACGATCGCGATCGTCTTGCCTTTCGCATCGATCCTTTTCGAGAGGACGGACGCAAGCGCAACCGCTCCGCCCGGCTCAACCACGAGCTTGAGAACGTCGCGCGCGAACGCGACGGCGTCCAGCGCCTCTTCGTCGGTGACGGCCAGGCCGCCGGCAAGCCGCGTGCGATTGACGGCGAAGGTAAGTTCGCCTGGCGTCGGCGTGACGATCGCATCGCAGATCGAGCGCGCGTTCGGATCGTTCGAAACGCGCGTTCCCGCTTCCAGCGAGCGCCGCGTGTCGTCGTGCGTCGCCGGCTCCGCCGACCAGACGCGAGTCTTCGGCGACAGCGCCTTGATCGCAGTCGCAGTCCCCGCAATGAGCCCGCCGCCGCCGCAGCAGACGATCACATCGTCGATGATAAGCCCTTGCGCCGCAGCGTCTTCCGCGATCTCAAGCCCGACGGTTCCCTGTCCGGCGATGATGTCGCGATCGTCAAATGGCGGAACGATGATCGCGCCGCTCTCATGTGCGATCTGGGCGCCGATCGCCTCGCGATTCTCTATGTAGCGGTCATAGGTGCGCACCGTCGCGCCGAGCGCTCGCGTATTTGCGAGCTTCATCGCCGGCGTGTCCTTCGGCATGATGATCGTCGCCGGCATGCCGAGCAGCTTCGCGGCCAACGCGACGCCCTGCGCATGATTGCCCGACGACCAGGCGACGACGCCCTTCGCGCGATCCGCCTTCGGAATTTGCACGAGACGGTTGAATGCGCCGCGGAATTTGAAGGCGCCGATATGTTGCAAGGTTTCGGGCTTGATCAGAATCGTCCCGCCCGTGATCGCGTCGAGCGCGGCGTTGCGAAGAAGCGGCGTGCGGACGGCGTGTCCCTTGATGCGTTCGGCCGCGGCCCGAAGATCGGCGATGGAGCAGATGGCGTCGGCTTCTGGGAGATGACTGGTCATGGGAGGCGTCTTTGGTTGGCGGCGGACGTCGCAATTGCAGTGAACCCCAATGTTGCGCCGCTGCGCGCAGCGCACAATCGAACTTGTCGCATGAGGTCCATCACGGAGCGGAATGCATCGTCGGTGGCTGCATCACTGGTTCTTGAAGTCTGGCGCGCGCTTTTCAACAAAGGCCTTCATCCCCTCCGACTGATCGGCCATGGCGAACATTGCGTGGAACAGGCGCCGTTCGAAGCGCACGCCTTCGGCGAGCGAGGTCTCATAGGCGCGGTTGATGCATTCCTTGGTCATCATCGCCGCCGGAAGCGACATGCCGGCGACGATCATCATGCCGAAGGACACGCCGGCGATGAAGCTCGCAA
>JBEVKO010000217.1:0-6955 GCA_040509705.1 Beijerinckiaceae bacterium | reverse complement strand
ACCTACGCAAATGCAACGATTGCAACGCAGCAAACGATAAATCCGAGCGTCCGAATAAAGCCACGGCGTCGAAGTCCCGCCGGCTGAGGCGCAGGAGGCGCCTCGTCTTCATCGCAGGCGGAGCCAAAAGCTTCGCCAGCCATGGCCGCAGCTCTTTCGAGGTGGGCGTTGGCAAATTCCATTCGCAATGCAGTTCCCATGATGATGCCAATTCCTGTTTGCACCAGAATGGTTGAACGCTACGGCAACCAGGTTGAGGTTCCGTTTCAAAGCGCACATCGTGCGCGTTAATGTGTGCTGGCGCACATAATAGGCATGGAAAGCTGGTTAGCGCCGCGTCTTCGGAAAAAGTGAAATGCGGCGCGAGGCTTCGCCGAAACTCACGAAGGGCGGCGGATGCAAAGTTCGCGCGCCGACTATTAACGGAAGGACACTTTTATGTCTGGAAAGCCTGTGCGCATCGCCCGACTGTTCCTGGTGACCTCAGTTTTGCTCGGCCTCAGCGGCATGATGCTCGGTATGGGCATGGGGATCGCAGAGGACTTCCGGCTCAAGGGCGTGCATGTCCACATCGACCTCATCGGGTTTGTCACGATGTTCCTGGCCGGACTTTTCTATCGGATCTTTCCGGCCGCCGCGGGCAAGCTGGCCTACGCCCAGTATGGCGCCGTCACCGTCGGATTGGCGTTCATGGCGCCGGGCATCGCCGGCATCTATCTTGGTGTTCCCGCGATTGCATGGATGACCAAGCCGGGCTCGGTGCTGGTGCTCGCGAGCATGATCATGTTCGTTTGGAACGTAGTCTCCGCTACTTTCAACGACTGCGACGCCGACATCGCTTCGTCGGGATCGCCCGGATCGAAGGGCTTCAAAGCTATGGACGAGCGCGTGCTCGCAGCTCGCGCGGAGGCCGCGCGCATCGTAGCCGAAGCGGCCCGCGACCTCGCCCCGCAGCCGGCCTAGCTGCTTGACCGGAGCCACCGGCGGCGGCTGCCTGACAAAGCCGCCGTTTCTGTTCCGTTCCGTGGGCGAGGCTCGCATGGCATGCTCGTCGCCAAGTGATTCGAGGAATGGACATGGCGAGACAGCCGCGAGCGGAAGACCTTTTCGGCGGATCAGCCGCACCCGGGCGGCTGTCCACATCTGAGCTGAAATCCAAGGCGGAGGCCGAACTTGCGCGGGCGCGCAAAGCGGTCGAAGAGGCGCGCCAGGCGTTGGCGCAGGATGGCGCGCGAAAGGACAAGATGGCGGCAAGAAGCGGCGGCAACACCGGAAATGGACAGATCGAAGGGACGCGCGAAGAATCTGGGTATACGGCAGCGTCGATCGAGGTGCTGGAAGGGCTCGAGCCCGTCCGCCGGCGCCCAGGCATGTATGTCGGCGGGACCGACGAAAAGGCGCTGCACCACCTGTTCGCCGAGGTCATCGACAATTCGATGGATGAAGCGGTGGCGAAGCACGCGACCTTTATCGAGGTCGAACTCGGCGAGGACGGCTTCCTGACCGTCACTGACAATGGCCGCGGCATTCCGGTCGATCCGCATCCGAAGTTCCCGAAGAAGTCCGCGCTCGAAGTCATTATGTGCACCCTGCATGCTGGCGGGAAGTTCAACTCAAAGGTTTATGAGACCTCAGGCGGTCTGCATGGCGTCGGCGTATCGGTCGTGAACGCGCTTTCGGAACGGCTCGAGGTCGAGGTCGCGCGCGGCGGCCAACTCTACCGTCAGGTCTTTTCTCGCGGCGTCCCGCAAACCAAGCTCGAAACTCTGGGCAAGGTTCACAACCGCCGCGGCACGCGCGTACGGTTCAAGCCTGATCCCCAGATCTTCGGCGATAAGCTCCATTTTGATCCGCGGCGTCTTTTCAGGATGGCCCGCTCGAAGGCCTATCTGTTCGGCGGCGTAGAGATCCGCTGGCGAACGACGCCCGCCGTGGTTGCGCCCTATGAGACATTGCCGGCGGAAGCGACGTTTCGCTTTCCGGGCGGGCTCAAGGACTACCTGTTGGGCGAGATCGAGGGCAAGGATCTGGTTGCCGACCATGTGTTCAGCGGGAAGGTCGAACGGCCGGGCGGCGGACATGGCAGTTGCGAATGGGCGGTCGCGTGGCTCGCCGGCGATGACGGCTTTCTGTCTTCCTACTGCAACACGATTCCAACTCCTGAAGGCGGCACGCATGAATCGGGCTTGCGCATCGCCCTGTTGCGCGGCCTGAAGGATCACGCCGAGCGCATCGGACAGGCCAAGCGCGCAGCTAACGTCACGACCGACGACGTCATGGTCTGCGCGGCCGGCATGCTCTCGGTGTTCATCCGCGAGCCTGAGTTCGTCGGGCAGACCAAGGACAAGCTTGCAACTGTCGAAGCCTCGCGCATTGTCGAGAGCGCGATGCGCGACGCCTTTGATCACTGGCTGGCCGCCGCGCCCCAGCAGGCGTCGAAGCTCCTCGACTTCGCGGTCGAGCGCAGCGATGAGCGGCTGCGCCGTCGAGCCGAGAAAGAAGTTGCACGCAAGGGCGCGGTGAAGAAGCTCCGGCTTCCTGGCAAGCTCGCGGACTGCGCCAACGCCGGACAGGAAGGCTCCGAGCTCTTCATCGTCGAGGGCGACTCCGCCGGCGGCTCCGCCAAGCAGGCGCGCGACCGCGCGACCCAGGCCGTCCTTCCGTTGCGTGGCAAAATCCTCAACGTCGCCAACGCGACACGCGACAAGCTCGCCGCGAACCAGCAGCTCGCCGACTTGCAGCAAGCGCTGGGATGCGGCGCCGGCTCATCCTTCCGCCCGGATGATCTGCGCTACGAGAAAGTCATCGTGATGACCGACGCTGACGTCGATGGCGCGCATATCGCATCGCTGCTCATCACTTTCTTCTGGCGCCAGATGCCGAAGCTGATCGACCAGGGGCACCTCTATCTCGCGGTGCCGCCGCTCTACAAGATCAGCCACGGAGGCGTCACCCAGTTTGCGCGCGACGACGCACATCGGGACGAACTGCTCGCTACTTCCTTCAAAGGGAAGAAGCCCGAGATCGGGCGGTTCAAGGGGCTCGGCGAAATGCCGTCCTCCGAGTTGAAGACCACGACGATGGACCCGAAGAAGCGCACCCTGCTTAAGGTCGTCGTCATGCATGAGGATCGCAGCGAAACCGGACAGGCCGTCGAGCGCCTGATGGGCAACAAACCCGAGGCGCGCTTCGCGTTTATCCAGGAGCGCGCGGCGTTTGCGGAGGATGCGCTGCTCGACATCTGAAGGAGTTCAGAGAGTCCACAGCTTTCTCCGGCAGGGTTGCCATCCCCCGCCAATCCGGCCTTAGATGACGAACAAAGCGGTCCCGCGTCCGTGCAAGCGGCGACAGGCCGCGGTTGAGGAAACGGTTTAGCAGGGTCGACCATGGCGTTGCTCGAGCTTAACGGCGTGTCCAAGAGCTTTGGCGCCATCAAAGCCGTCACGGATGTGGACCTGCATGTGGAGCCCGGCGAGGTCCTCGGGCTCATGGGCGACAATGGCGCGGGCAAATCGACGATCGTCCGCCTGATCGCCGGAAACTTCCTGCCTACCGAGGGCGAGATCCGAGTCGATGGAACGGCGGCGCATTTCCACAAGCCGGTCGACGCGCGACGAGCCGGGATAGAGGTGGTCTATCAGGACCTCGCGCTGTGCGACAATCTCACGGCCGCGGCGAATGTCTTCCTCGGCCGCGAGCTGAAGAAGGGGTTCGGCCTTCTCAGCTATCTCGACTATCCGGCTATGTATGCGAAGGCGGCGGACCTGTTCGCCGAACTCAAGTCCGAAACGCGCTCGCGCGATCTGGTGCGGCGCATGTCGGGCGGCCAAAGGCAGGCAGTGGCAATCGCGCGAACCCGCCTGTCCAACCCGAAAATCGTCTTGATGGACGAGCCGACGGCGGCCATCAGCGTGCGTCAGGTGGCGGAGGTCCTCGATCTCATCCGCCGGCTCAAGCATCGCGGGATCGCCGTCCTCTTGATCAGCCACCGCATGCCCGACGTATTCGAAGTGTGCGATCGCGTCATTGTTCTGAGGCGCGGCGCGAAGGTGGCTGATCGACCGATCAGCCACACAAGTCCTGAAGAGGTCACGGGCCTGATTACGGGGGCGATCCGTGCAGCATGAAGCATCGGTCGCACGCATTAGCGACGTCACCGGCCTCTCTGAGAACAACGCGTGGCAGCGGATCGCCGCTTCGCAGGCGTTCTGGGTGGCGCTGGCGCTGATCGCGATCTGCATCGTCATGACGATCCTGCAGCCGCGCGCTTTTGCCTCGACGGAGAACTTTTACAACATTACGCGCAACTTCGCCTTCGTCGGCATCATGGCGCTTGGCATGACGGTGGTGATCATCACCGGCGGCATCGATCTCTCCGTCGGTTCGGTCATGGGACTCGTCGCGATCATCGCCGGGCTCGTGCTGCAGGCGGGCTATAGCTGGCCTCTCGCCTTCGCCGCCGGAGCAGCTACCGGCCTTGCTTGCGGCCTCGTCAACGGCGGGCTGATCGCCTATGTCGGGCTGTCGCCCTTCGTCGTCACCCTCGGCATGCTCTCGATCGCGCGCTCGCTGGCGATCGTCTTTTCCGAGAACAAGATGATCTACGATTTCGGGCCTGACGCGAAGATCGTCTATGAGATCGGCGGCGGCCAGATGTTCGGCGTCGCCAATCCGGTCTGGCTGCTGCTGCTGCTCACGCTGATCACCGGATGGGTGCTCAATTTCACCGCGTGGGGCCGCTACATCTTCGCCATCGGCGGCAATGAAAGCGCGGCGCGCCTGACCGGCGTCCCCGTCAATCGCGTCAAGATGCAGGCCTACATCGTCTCTGCGCTCTGCGCTGCGATCGCGTCGCTAATGATCCTAGGCTGGCAGGGATCAGCGATCAATGCGCTCGGCCAGGGCTACGAATTGCGGGTCATCGCAGCGACGGTGATCGGCGGCGCCAACCTGATGGGCGGCGCCGGCACCGCGTTCGGGGCGTTCATCGGCTCGGCATTGATTGAGGTAATCCGCAACGGCCTCTTGATGGCGGGCGTCGATGCGAATTGGCAGGGCGCGTTTGTCGGCGCGTTCATTGTCATGGCGGTTGTGCTCGAAAGGGTGCGCGGGCGCAGGCGCGATTAGTTCGGGCGACGACGCTCTGGCGAGCGGCGGGGCCTGGCTTGGGCGACGGGGGTTCAGAACAGCAAAAGGGAGAGAAGCATGTTGAAATTTTTTGCAGGAGCGGCCGTCGTTGCGGTCGCGATGGCGGCGGGAGTAGCCGGCGCGCAGGCGCAGGCGAAGAAATATGTCTTCGCGCTCGTGCCGAAGAACATGAACAATCCGTTCTTCGATCAGGCGCGCGACGGCTGCAAGAAGGCGGAGAAGGAATCCAACGGCGCGATCGAATGCATGTATATCGGCCCTGGCGAGCATGGCGGCGGCGACGAGCAGGTGCAGATCGTCAACGACCTGATCGCCAAGAAGGTCGATGGAATTGCGGTGTCTCCGTCCAACGCGGCGGCGATGGCGCGGGCTCTCGATCGGGCCAAGGCCGCGAGCATACCCGTGCTGACCTGGGACTCCGATCTCCTCGACAAGGACAAGGCGCTGCGCGTCGCCTATGTCGGCACCAAGAACTATGACATTGGCGTCAACCTCGCCAAGCAGGTCATGGAGATCAAGCCGAAGGGCGGCACGATCTGCATTCAGTCGGGCGGCGCTGCGGCCGCCAATCACAATGAGCGCATGCAGGGCATTCGGGACACGCTCTCCGGCGTCAAAAGCGCTGCGGCCCCCGGAGACAAATTGACCGGCCAGAATGGATGGACCGAAGCCGCAGGGTGCCCGCTCTACACGGACGATGACTTCCCGCGCTCCGTGCAGCAGCTTGAAGATATTCTCGGCAAGCTGCCAAACCTTGACGCCTTTGTCCCGACCGGCGGTTTCCCGCAGTTCGTGCCCCAGGCCTATCGCAACGTTGCCAACAAGCACAAGGCGCGCATCGCCGACGGATCGCTCGCGCTCGTCGTCGCCGACACGCTTCCGGTACAGATGGACCTGATGAAGGAAGGCCTATCGCGCGGCCAGGTCGGCCAGCGCCCATTCGAGATGGGATACAAGACGATGCTCTTCCTGAAGGATCTCAAAGAAGGGAAGTCCGTGACCGACCCCACCTATACAGGCCTTGACGTCTGCAACCCCAAAAACGCCGCGACCTGCATCGGCAGCTAGCCTCAGCAGGCGCTGCAATCGTCGTGGCAAGAGGGGCCGGAGCATTGCTCCGGCCCTTTTGTTTCAAGTCAGCGCCCACGCCGTTCGCGACGTCGCTCGGCGAGTTCATCCACCCTCGCCTGTTGGTCCGCGCTGAGGGAGGCGTAGAATTTCCGAGTCGGCTCGACAGCCTTCTCCGCCGTGTCGGCCGCCTTGCGCAAGACGGACGCGAGCTGCGCGAGCTTTTCCGGCGCCTTGCCGCTCATCGCCGCGAAATTGTTGCAAGCCTCTCGCTTCACCTCCTCGAGCGCCGGCAGGACCTGATCGGCAAGCGCGTCGAACTCCTTGGCCTGCGAGTCCGTCATGCGCAGATCAGCCTTGGCGAATGCCCGCACCACCGGCGCGTAGCGCCCCGAGTCAGCCGCGCAGAAACGCATGAAGCGTTCGGCGCGCATGCCGCGGCCCATGCCCGGGCTCCCTCCTCCCCAGCGCGGGCTGTCGCCGCGCTCCCAGCCCCATCGACCTCCGCCGAAAGGACCTCCGCCCATTTGGGCCTGCACGACCCCGGCGCCGACCAGCCCGCCGACGCCCAAAAGCGCGGCGACCGCTAGCGCCGTTCTCAAGCGCCGCCGCGGCGCGCGCGCATCCGGCGACGGTGGCATTGCAGTGGACATCTGCTTCTCCTCGCAAAGAATTCGTCGACACCCTGCGTCAGGATGGTCCCGAACCTAGCGGAAGTCGAATGAAGGATTGTCCATGT
>JBEVKO010000216.1:0-4843 GCA_040509705.1 Beijerinckiaceae bacterium | reverse complement strand
CCGTGGATTCTCTGCGATCGGAGGGTTTGCCGCACGGCCTCATGCGAGACGTCGCGGCGACCATCACCTTCGCCGCGCTGGCGAGCGCGCTCGCGGTCGGCTGTGGCGTCGGCGTCGCGATTTTCGTTCGCGCAAATCGCGACGCGCGCGCTGCGCTCCTAGCGCGGATGGCGGGGCTCGGCTACGCAATACCGGGCGTCGCGCTGGCGCTCGGATTGCTGCCGTTATTCGCCGTGTTCGACCGCGCGAGCGACGTGGCATGGCGCGCGATTGCGGGCGCGCCCCTCGGTCTTATTCTGATTGGGTCAGGCGCCGCCGTCGTGTTCGCGCTGGCGATCAGGTTCCTCGCCATTGCGATCGGCGGCGTCGAAGCAGGTCTTGCGCGGCTGTCGCCCAATCTCGACGGCGCTGCGCGCACGCTTGGCATGAGGGAGCGAGAGCTTTGGCGCGCCGTGCAATGGCCGCTCGTCAGGCCGGCGCTGGCGGCCGCGGCGTTGCTCGTGTTCATTGACGCCGCAAAGGAATTGCCTGCGACGCTTTTGTTGCGGCCGATCGGCGTCGAGACGCTGGCGACGTCTCTCTATGGCGGCGCCGCGCGCGGGCAGTTCGAGGAGGGCGCGGTGCATGCGCTCCTGATCCTGCTCATCGGCCTCGCCGCAGCGCTTCGGCTTGCGCGCGATTCGGCGCGTTCGATCAAGGGTCCTTAGGTCTTCAGGTCGGGAATATCCCTGAACAATTCGAGCGCTTCCGGGTTGGCGAGCGCTTCCTTGTTCTTCACCGTCCGCCCATGCACGACGTCGCGCACCGCAAGTTCCGTGATCTTGCCGGATTTGGTGCGCGGGATATCGGCGACCTGCACGATCTTCGCCGGCACATGGCGCGGCGAGGCGCCGGCGCGGATTCGCGAGCGAATCGTCTGCGCCAGCGACGGATCAAGCGTGAGCCCTTCGCGAAGGCGCACGAACAGCACCACGCGCACGTCGTTGTCAAAATCCTGGCCGATCGCAAGTCCTTCGACGACCTCCGGGATTTGCTCGACCTGGGCGTATATCTCCGCTGTTCCGATGCGCACTCCGCCGGGGTTAAGCGTCGCATCCGAACGGCCATGAATGATGATGCCGCGATGCTCGGTCCATTCCGCGAAGTCGCCCTGGCACCAGACGCCGGGGAAGCGCTCGAAATAAGCGGCGCGATACTTTGCGCCGCCCGGATCGTTCCAGAACATCACCGGCATCGACGGAAACGATTTGGCGCAGACAAGCTCGCCCTTGCCGAGTCGCAGCGGCCTGCCATCGTCATCCCAGACGTCGACCGCCATGCCGAGCATGGGTCCCTGGATCTCGCCTTTCCACACCGGCGACGTCGGGACGCCGCCAACGAAGCAGGCGACGATGTCGGTGCCGCCGGATACGGACGCCAGATGAACGTCCTTTTTGATATGCGAATACACGTAGTCGAAGCTTTCCGGCGCCAGCGGCGAACCGGTCGATGCGATCAGCCTCACGTTCGAAAGATCATGCGTGCGCGCCGGTTCGAGATCGGCCTTTTTGCACGCATCGATATATTTCGCCGATGTTCCGAACAGGGTGACGCGCTCGGCCTGCGCGTAGTCAAAAAGCACTGCTGGCACAGGATGGAACGGCGATCCGTCGTAGAGCACCAGCGTCGCTTCGCTGGCGAGCGCAGATACGAGCCAGTTCCACATCATCCAGCCCATGGTGGTGAAGTAGAAGACGCGATCGCCCGGCTTCACATCGCAGTTGAAGCGATGCTCGCTCAGATGCTTCAGCAGCGCGCCGCCGGCGCCATGAACGATGCATTTGGGCGCGCCCGTCGTACCGGATGAGTAGAGAATATAAAGCGGATGGTTGAATGGCATGCGCGTGAATTCAGGCTTGCGCGCCGCATAGGGACCGATCAATCCATCAAGCGTGGCCGCGCGCGGCAGCCTGTTCGCGGTTTCGTTGGCGTCGCCAAGATAGTTGACGATGATGATGCGCTCGGCGCTCGGCAGTCCCGCCACAATGCTCGTCAGCTTGTCGAGAATGGAGAGCCGCTTGCCGGCGTACCAGTAGCCGTCGCAGGCGAAGAACAGCTTCGGCTCTATCTGACCGAAACGGTCGAGCACGCCGCGCTCGCCGAAGTCAGGCGAGCAGGAGGAAAAGATCGCCCCGAGAGATGTCGCCGCGAGCATTACCGCAACGCTCTCGGGTAGATTGGGAAGCATCGCTGCAACGCGGTCGCCGACGCCGACGCCCGCCGCCGCCATCGCCTGCTGAAGTCGCGAGACAAGCGCCTGCAATTCAGCCCAGCTCAGCCGTCGCTCGGCCTTGTCTTCACCGCGGAATATGATCGCCACGCCGTCGTCGGACCGCCGCAACAGGTTTTCCGCAAAGTTCAGCCGCGCGTCCGGAAAGAACTGGGCGCCCGGCATCCGGTCTTCGCTCAGAATGCGGGCGCCCTTCTCGCCGACCACACCCGCCTCGTCCCACACGGCGGACCAGAACGCCTCCCGGTCCTCGACGGTCCATGCGTGGAATTCGCGATAGCCGGCGAACTGGCGACCCATCCGGCGGGAGATCGTCTCTGTGAGGCGGGTGATGTTCATTCCGGCGATCTGCGCCGGATCGGGCGTCCAGAGGGGAGTTTGCAGGGTCAATTTCGGTTCTCCGTTCCCTTCGTAGAAGCGGGCGGGCGACATGGAAAGCCCGGCGAGGTTGGCCACCGGTCGCTCGGCGTATAGATTGCGCAACCAAGATGCATGCGTCTCGAAATCCTGGCCTGACGATGCGGGCCGTCGTCACGACGCTTGTCGTTGCGCTTGTCGCGTGCCTGGCTTTCCTTCCCCTGCCGATAGGCGGTCGTTTCGCTGCCAAGTCCTTGAATCAGCAGCTCTCTGAGCAGACTGGCCTCGCCGCCACAACTGCGACGTCCGACGTTCGGTTCACGCTCCTTCCCTTTCCCAAGGTGACCGTATCGAACTTGCGAATCGCCTCGGTCGATGGACTGGCCCTGGCGCGCATCAGCTCGGCTGACGCCTATTTGCGCCTGCTCGATCTGATCGGCGGCAGGTATCGCTTCAACGGCTTCTCGCTTCAGGAGCCGATCATCGACGCGCGATCGCGCGCCGCGAGAGACGCGTGGCGGCGTGCGGGTTTGGCGCTCATGGAGAGCGAATCCGAAGCAGGAGTCTCGCTGGTCGGACATGTCGCGATCGCCAACGGCGCTGTACTCGCAAGCCCCGAACCGCTGACCGGCGTCACCGGCACGATCGTTTGGCATGGCGCGAATTCCCCGCTCTCGATCTGGGGCGTCGGGCGATGGAAGGGCGAGACCTCCGAGGTTCGCCTGTCGGATCTGCGCCTCGGCGACTATCTGCGCGGGCGCGACGCGACGCCATTCCGCCTCGCGTTGAGTTCGCCCCTGGCGAGGCTCGAGGCCGAGGGATCGATCTTCGGAGCGGCGCCGCCGCGCGGCGAGGCGATGATCAAGGCCGACGTCAAGTCGTCGAGCGGCCTGTCGCGATGGCTCGGCGCGCAGGCCCCGTTGAGCGGCCTCGTCGATCGATATTCGTTCGAGGGCGCGAGCACCTTCTCGGCCCGTGGGTTCTCGTCGCCATCGGTGATTTTCACCGCGGCCGGAAGCCGCTTTGAAGGAACGCTCGCTTTGCGATTTGAAGAGCAGCGTCCCCAAATATCCGGCACGCTCGCAACCCACGCCCTCGATTTCGACGCCCTCGGGGTCGCTGTCGATTCCGTGCGCGACGAAGGCGGCGCCTGGAGCTCAGACCGCTTCGATGCCAGCCTGCTCAGACAATCGGACGCCGATATCCGTGTCTCCGCCGGACGCGTGCGTCTCATGGGCGCCCGCATACAGGACGCCGCCATTTCGATCATGCTGAAGGACGGGCGCCTGGAATTCGTCCTCGGGCGATCCGCCGCCTATCAGGGCGAAGTGCGCGGACGAGCCTCGCTGCAGGCGAACGACGACGCGCGGGTTGAGGCGAGACTGCAGTTGCACTTCGAGAACCTCGACGTCGGCGACGCGATGCAGGACATCGCCGGTCGCAAACTGGTCACGGGCCGAGGGCAAGGCCAGGTCCAGCTCGAGTCGGCGGGAGAATCCGCGATCGCCGTCGCTCAGAATTTGTCCGGGAAGCTGACGACGGAGCTGCGCGACGGAGATCTCGCAGGGCTCAATCTCATCGAAGCAGTGCGACGCCCCGACCGCAATGCGACGAACCCGCTCGATCTTGCGCGCGGCCGCACCTCGTTCTCGGTGCTTCAGACGAGCGCCACGCTCGCGAATGGCGTTGCGGATGTTCGGGACGCCACTCTGGCGAGCGGACCTGTCCACGCTCAGGCGTCGGGCGAAATCTCCATCCGTGATCAATTTATCAAGCTGGAGGGAAATGCGCGCGCTCCGTCGATACCGGGCGACGGATTGCCCTTCTCGCTGCGTGGTCCGTTGCGCCAGCCCGATTTCCGGTGGGACTTCGTCAGCGCGCTCAAGCGAATCTGAGCCGCCGCACCCTTACTGCGAGCGCGAGGCCGCGACTCCTTTGAGCGCCAGGGTTGCGATAAGCGCCGCCAATGCCACAACGCCAATGAGGACGGCGCCGATCGCATTGATGTCCGGAGAAACGCCCAGCCGCGCCTGGCTGTAGATGCGCATTGGCAACGTCGTCGAGCCCGGGCCGGACGTGAAGCTGGCGATCACGAGATCATCCAGCGACAGCGTGAAGGCCAACATCCAGGCGGCGGCGACCGCGGGCGCGATCAAGGGCAAGGTGATCACAGCGAAGGCCCTTAGCGGCGGCGCGCCGAGATCCATCGCCGCCTCC
>JBEVKO010000215.1:0-4685 GCA_040509705.1 Beijerinckiaceae bacterium | reverse complement strand
CGCCGGCAACGGCGCAGTGGTCGATACCGAATTTCCCGCCGAGGACAAGTTCGACCATCTCGCGGCGCCGAGCCGCACGGCGATGCGCAAGCGCGGCGTGTCGGCTTTCGTCACCGTGCAGGAAGGCTGCGACAAGTTCTGCACCTTCTGCGTGGTGCCCTACACGCGCGGCGCGGAGACGTCGCGGCCGGTCGCGAAGATCGCCGCCGAAGCGGAACGCCTTGCCGACGCGGGCGTTCGCGAGATCACGCTGATCGGCCAGAATGTCAACGCCTACCACGGCGCCGGGACGAACGGTCGCGTCTGGTCGCTGGCGGATCTGTTTCGCGCCGTCGCGGCGATCGACGGGGTCGCGCGCATCCGCTACTCGACGAGCCATCCGCGCGATATGGATGACGATCTGATCGCGGCCCATCGCGATATCGCCAAGCTGGCGCCCTATCTGCATCTTCCCGTGCAATCGGGATCCGACCGAATTCTCGCTGCGATGAATCGCAAGCATACCGGCGACGACTATCGCCGCATCGTCGAGAGGGCGCGCGCGGCGCGATCCGATATCGCGCTGTCGTCTGACTTCATTGTGGGATTTCCCGGCGAAACCGACGCCGACTTCGAGGAAACGATGCGCCTCGCGCGCGACGTGAACTACGCCAGCGCATTCTTCTTCAAATACAGCGCGCGGCCGGGGACGCCGGCGGCGACGATGGACGATCAGGTTCCGGAAGAGGCGAAAGCTGAACGTCTCGCCGCCTTGCAGATGCTGCTCGACGAGCAGCGGCGCGGGTTCAACGAGGCCACGGTTGGACGGACGGTTGATGTGCTGTTCGAGCGCGACGGGCGCCATCCCGGTCAGGTCGTCGGCAAGACTCCCTACCTCCAGGCCGTCCAGATCGAGGGGCCGCGCGATCTCATCGGCTCCCTCGCGCCGGTCACAATCACGTCGCGCGGCAGCAATTCACTCTTTGGCTCTTTGATTCAACCTGCCGCGGCAGCATGAGGACGACACCTTGGCGCGGGCTCTTTGATTCAACCTGCCGCGGCAGCATGAGGACGACACCTTGGCGCGACCCGATATGCGTTCAGTTCCCTCGGTGAAATCACCGGGCATCGATGAAAGCGCAGAGATCGTCCTGTCGTTCGACGACAACCAGCTGGCGGGCCAGGTTTTCGGCCTCTACGACCAGCATCTCGCGCATCTCGAACGCCGTCTCGGCATCGTCGCCAACGCCAGCGGCAACCATGTTGCGTTGAAGGGCGCTCCCGACGCGTCCGAACGCGCGCGCCGCGTGCTCGAAGAGCTTTATGCGCGCGCCAAGCGCGGCGAGGACATCTCCACCGGAGACGTCGATGGCGCGATCCAGGAAACCGGCAGCCAGGGGTCGCTGTTCTCACCGAACGAAGCCCCGGCGCGCGGCTCCTTCGAGCAGATCGCGACGCGCAAGCGCGGGCCGGTCCGCGCGCGCAATGCGGCGCAGGACGCCTATCTGCGCGCGCTGCGCCGGTACGAGCTCGTTATCGCGGAAGGGCCTGCGGGCACCGGCAAGACGTGGCTCGCCGTCGGCTACGCGGTGACGCTCCTCGAACAGGGCGTCGTAGACCGCATGATCCTGTCGAGGCCGGCAGTCGAGGCCGGCGAGCGTCTCGGATTCCTGCCGGGCGACATGAAGGAGAAGGTCGATCCGTATCTGCGCCCGATCTATGATGCGCTGTTCGACTTCATGGATGCGCGCAACGTGGAGCGCGGACTGCAGACCGGCATGATCGAGATCGCGCCGCTCGCTTTCATGAGGGGACGCACATTGGCGCGCGCCATCGTCCTGCTCGATGAGGCGCAGAACTGCACGCCGATGCAGATGAAGATGTTTCTGACCCGGCTCGGCGAAGGATCACGCATGGTGGTCACCGGCGATCCGTCCCAGATCGATCTTCCGCCGGGCCAGAAGTCCGGGCTCATCGAAGCGCTTCGCCTGCTGCAGGGCGTGGAAGGCGTCGGCTTTGCGCCCTTCAAGGAGGGCGACGTGGTGCGGCATGACCTCGTGCGCCGCATTGTCTCGGCCTACGAGAAGGATGCGCGCAACGCCAAGGAAACACGTTGATGGCCGCAGTGGCGATCACCTGCGAGGCGCCGGGCTGGTCAGCGATTCCGAAACTGGAGTCGCTGGTGCGGCGCGCCGTCGATGCGGCGCTCGCAGCCGAGGACGTTGAGCTGCGCGACGACGCGGAAGTTTCGATCCTGCTGACGGACGACGATGCGATCCGCGATCTCAACACACAGTGGCGCAGCAAGGACAAGCCGACCAATGTCCTGTCTTTCCCCTCCGTTTCGCCGGACCGCCTGCACGAGGCGCGCTCGCTCGGCGATATCGCCATCGCCTGCGAGACCGTGTTCGCCGAAGCGAACGCGGAGGCAAAGCCGGTTGCGGATCACCTGACGCACCTTGTGGTGCATGGCGTCCTTCACCTGCTCGGGCGCGACCACGAGAATGACGAGGAGGCGGAAGAGATGGAAGCGCTTGAACGCGCCATTCTCGCCGGCCTCGGCGTCCCTGACCCTTACGACGTCGCGGGAGCGGCGCAGGAATGAGCAGCGAGCCTCCTCTCCCGGCGCGCGGCGCAGGCGGTAACGTGCTCGAACGCCTGCGCAACCTGATGCGCATCGGACGATTCGCCGCGCGCAATGATCTTGGCGAAGCGCTGGCGGAAGCGGCCGATCCTACCGAAGGGCTGTCGCCGCTCGAACGCGCGATGCTGCGCAATGTTCTCACGCTCCGCCAGGTGAAGGTCGGCGATGTGATGATTCCCCGCGCCGACATCATCGCGGTCGAGACCGGCGTGACGCTCGCCGAACTCCTCGGCGTCTTTCGCAACGCCGGCCACTCGCGGCTTCCCGTCTATGACGAGACCCTCGATGATCCGCGCGGCATGATTCACATCCGGGATTTCATGCAATACATCGCCGCGCGCGCCGGCATCGGCGATGATGCGCCCGCCGCGGCGAGCAGCGGCCTCGCAGCGGTCGATCTTTCGGCGTCGCTCGCTTCGGTGAAGCTATTGCGCCCTGTTCTGTTCGTCCCCGCTTCGATGCCGGCCGTCGATCTGCTCGTGAAGATGCAGACTACGCGCACCCATATGGGGCTCGTCATCGACGAGTATGGCGGCACCGAAGGTCTCGTCTCGATCGAGGATCTCGTCGAAGTCATCGTCGGCGACATCGAAGACGAGCATGACGAAGCTGAAGGGCCGCACATAAAGTCCGAGCGCGATGGCGTATTTCTGGCCGACGGCCGCGTGACGCTCGAGGAGGCGTCGGAAGCGCTCGGCGTCGATCTCAGCGACGGAGAGGCGGCCGATGTCGATACGCTCGCCGGCCTCATCGTGACGCTCGCCGGAAGGGTTCCCGTGCGCGGCGAGATCATCACCGGTCCGGACGATATCGAGTTCGAGATCGTCGACGCTGATCCGCGGCGGGTGAAGCGCGTGCGCCTGACGCGACGCGCGCCGGTCGAGGAGCGAAAGCGGCGACGGGTGCGGCAATCGTCGGAAGCCGGCGTCGCCGTGAATGACGCTGGCGAACCGCCGCCCGAATCAGGCTAGACCATCCCGGGCATCAGGGTTCGTCGATCCGATCATGTTTTCTCCGCCCGGGCGCTTGCGCCTTCCCAGCGCCGGATCGATGCGATCCGCGATGATGGTCAGCTAGGCGTCGTGCTGGGCCGGGCGAGCCGAAGCATCATCCTTGCGTGGGGATGGCCGCGCCGGCTGATCGCGTTCGCTGCGGGACTCGTCGGCGCGCTCGCAATGCCCCCCTTCGGCGGATGGCCCGTACTGGCGATTTCTTTCACCACCGCCGTATGGCTGATCGATGGATCGCTCGCGTCGACGCGCCGCTTCGACTTCGCGGGCGTCAGGGCCGCGTTCGGCGCGGGATGGTGGTTCGGCTTCGGCTATTTTCTCGCCGGCCTCTGGTGGCTCGGCTCGGCCTTCCTGGTCGAGCCTGACGAGTTTGCGCTGCTGATGCCGCTCGGCGTCGTCGCGCTGCCGGCGGGCCTCGCGCTCTTTCCGGCGCTCGGATTTGCGCTGGCGCGCGCATTCTGGACCGGGGGCGCGGCGCGCATCCTCGTTTTCGCCGCGATGATGACGATCTCGGAATGGCTGCGCGGCCACATCCTGACAGGCTTTCCCTGGAACAATTTCGGCCTCGCCTTCGGCGCCGCGCCGCTGCTCGACCAGAGCGCGTCGCTTGTCGGCCTCTACGGGCTTTGCCTTTTCGCCGTCGCGATCCTGTCGGTCCCTGCGGCGATGGTCAGCGACGACGGCGCATCCATTCGCTGGCGGCCGGGCGCCAACGCGCTCTTCGCGCACGCGGCGATGGCGCTCTTTGGACTGTGGCGCGTTCCATCAACGCCGTCTCCCACGGACGCAAATGTGAAGCTACGGATCATGCATCCGAACCTGCCGCAGGACGCCAAGTTCGGGCCGGAAAACCGCGACGCGATCATGCGGCGCTATCTGTCGCTCAGCGATCGCGCGACATCGCCGGAGACGCAGGGTGTCGCGAGCGCAACGCATTTGATCTGGCCTGAATCCGCCTTCCCGTTTCTCGTTGATCGCGACCGGCAGGCGCTGGGCGAGATCGCTGCGCTCCTGCCGCCGGGCGTGACGCTCATCACCGGCGCGGCGCGCGC
>JBEVKO010000214.1:0-14581 GCA_040509705.1 Beijerinckiaceae bacterium | reverse complement strand
TTTCGAGGCGCTCCCTGGTCCCTTGAGGATTGTCCAAAGCGGCCGCGATGCGCTTCCTGGGCCTGGCCACGCGTCGCATTTCCTTCGCTCCGGTTAGTCGGGGCGAGCGATCCGCCAAATTCGCGCGGCTTCGGTCATGCCGACCACTAATTCGGTCATTCCGACCACTAAATCGTATAGACAATAAAGTAGCGTCGAACGCAACAGACTGTCTTGGCGAAACGTGGCCGAAAACCGCGCAAATTCCCTCACCTCGCGCGCGTGCGCGCGCGTGAAAAAGCAGCTAGGGAGCACTACATAGAGTTGATCGAATCATGGGCCCGCGCGACAGGGCCGGAAAGCTTTTAAATGGCCGAACCCGCCCGCCAGATCATCGACGAAGCCGAAGCCGAATACGGCGCCGATTCCATCAAGGTCCTCAAGGGCCTCGATGCGGTGCGCAAGCGGCCCGGGATGTATATCGGCGACACCGATGACGGGTCGGGCCTGCACCACATGGTCTATGAGGTGGTCGACAACGCCATCGACGAGGCGCTGGCGGGCCATGCGACCGAGGTCACAGTCACCCTCAACCCCGACGGCTCCTGCACAGTCACCGACAATGGCCGCGGCATTCCCACCGACATCCACAAGGAAGAGGGCGTGTCGGCGGCCGAGGTCATCATGACGCAGCTGCACGCCGGCGGAAAATTCGACCAGAACTCCTACAAGGTTTCCGGCGGCCTCCATGGCGTAGGCGTCTCCGTCGTCAACGCCCTGTCCTCCTGGCTGCGGCTGCGCATCTGGCGCGACGGGCAGGAGCACTTCATGGAGTTCCGCCACGGCGACGCGGTGGCGCCGCTCACCCTGGCGGGAGAGGCGAAGGGCCGGCGCGGCACGGAGGTTACGTTCCTGCCGTCGACCCAAACCTTCACCATGGTGGAGTTCGACTTCAAGACGCTCGAGCACCGGCTGCGCGAACTCGCCTTCCTGAACTCCGGCGTGCGCATCATTCTGACCGATGCGCGCCATGCCGAAATTTTGCGCGAGGAGCTCATCTACGAGGGCGGTCTCGAAGCCTTCGTGCGGTATCTCGATCGCACCAAGCAGCCGCTCGTCGCCAAGCCCATCCTGATGATCTCCGAGCGCGACGGGATCACTGTCGAATGCGCCTTGTGGTGGAACGACAGCTACCACGAAAACGTGCTCTGCTTCACCAACAACATTCCCCAGCGCGACGGAGGCACGCATCTCGCCGGCTTCCGCGGCGCTCTCACCCGTCAGGTCACGGGCTACGCCGAGACCTCGGGCATCACAAAGAGAGAAAAGGTCGACCTCACCGGCGATGATTGCCGCGAGGGCCTGACCGCGATCGTTTCGGTGAAGGTGCCAGACCCGAAATTCTCCTCGCAGACGAAGGACAAGCTGGTCTCCTCGGAAGTGCGGCCGGTGGTCGAAGGCGTGATCAACGAGGCGCTCAACCGCTGGTTCGAGGAGAATCCGACAGAAGCGAAGATCATCGTCGGCAAGGTGGTCGAGGCGGCCGCAGCGCGCGAAGCGGCGCGCAAGGCGCGCGAGCTGACGCGGCGCAAGGGGGCGCTCGACGTCGCCTCGCTGCCGGGCAAGCTCGCCGACTGCCAGGAACGCGATCCGGCGAAGTCCGAGCTCTTCATCGTCGAGGGCGATTCGGCCGGCGGCTCCGCCAAGATGGGCCGCAACCGCGAGTTTCAGGCGGTGCTGCCGCTGCGCGGCAAGATCCTCAATGTCGAGCGCGCGCGCTTCGACAAAATGCTCTCCTCCGAGATGATCGGCACGCTGATCACGGCGCTCGGCACCGGCATCGGCCGCGAGGAGTTCAATCCGGACAAGCTGCGCTATCACAAGATCATCCTGATGACGGACGCCGACGTCGACGGCAGCCACATCAGGACGTTGTTGCTCACCTTTTTCTTCCGGCAGATGCCCGAGATCATCGAGCGCGGTCATATCTTCATCGCCCAGCCGCCGCTCTACAAGGTGTCGCGCGGCAAGTCCGAGCAATATGTCAAGGATGAGCGCGCACTTGAGGACTATCTGATCGACAGCGGGCTCGAGGGCGCGACGCTCAGGCTTGCGAGCGGCGAAATCCGCAGCGGACTTGACCTCCGGTCGGCCGTCGACGAGGCGCGCCTGTCGCGCACGGTCACGGCCGGGCTTCACACGCGCTACGACCGCACGGTGGTCGAGCAGGCGGCGATCGCCGGCGCCTTGAAGCCGATTGAGAATGAGGACGCGGCGCAGGCCCTCGCCGACGAGGTGGCTCGCCGGCTCGACGCCATCGCCGAGAACATCGAACGCGGCTGGTCCGGCCAGGCGCGCCATGGCGCGTACGTCTTCACGCGCACGCTCCGCGGCGTGACCCAGGCCGCGACGCTCGATGCGGCGCTGCTCGCCTCCGCCGATGCGCGCAAGCTCAACGAGCACGCCGCCTCGCTCGGCGAAACCTATCGCGGCGGTGCAATGCTGACGCGCAAGGGCGAGGAGATTCCGATCAGCGGCCCCTCCGTCCTGTTCGACGCCGTCACCGGCTTCGGCAAGAAGGGCATCGGCATCCAGCGCTACAAGGGTCTCGGCGAAATGAACCCGGACCAGTTGTGGGAAACTACGCTCGACCGCGAAGCGCGGACGCTGCTTCAGGTGAAAATCAAGGAAGTCGACGAGGCCGACGATCTTTTCGCGAAGCTGATGGGCGACACGGTGGAGCCGCGCCGCGACTTCATCCAGGAGAATGCTCTGAGCGTCGCGAATTTGGACGTGTGATCCCGGCGCTTTTTTTCGCAATTGCGCGTGATGACCGTAACGCGGATTACTGCCGCATCAGCAGCCGCCCGTCCGCGATCTCAAAGCCGCGCAGCTTCCTGAGGAAGCTCATTCCGAGCAGGCTCTGCCGCAACGCGCCGCGCGGCATCACGAGCGCCTGCACATCATAGGCGACGACGCCCTCGATCCTGACTTCGCGCAACATCGTCGGTGCGGCGCGGGCGACGCCGTTCGCGGTGGAGACGTTCGCCGTATAGTCCGCCGGAAAGGTGTTCACGCCGATCGCGCGCGCGTCCTCGGCGGTCAGCGCAATCAAAGTGGCGCCGGTGTCGACGAGCATTGGCACGCGTCGACCTTCGATTTCCACGTCCGCCCGAAAGTGCCCGCCGGGTCCAGCCGAGATCGCAACTGCGCCGAGCCCGGGATCGCGGCGCGCCACGGATGCTTCCTGCGATCGAATTGAAGCGGGCGCGGCCAGGCGCGGCGCAGAGTGCTGAGAAGCCGCCTGTCCGGTCGAAGAATTCATCCAGACGCGCTCGACGCCCGTCGCGAAGGCAATCGCGCCGACTGTCGCCACGGCGCCGATCATGGCTGTAACTTTAACAAGATCGGACACGGCGTCGCTCCATGGCCAAGCCACATTGCAGAGCGTCTTTGTGCGACTCTTAACCGGCGGGCGGCGCCGGAAGGGACTTCGCGACCAGAGTAAAAAAGTCGTTTCCGCGATCGATCAAATGCGCGCGCGCTATCCCGCGACCAGCTTCAGATGATGCGCCGTATCTCCGAACATGGTCTCGATCATCGTGAGACGCTTGAAAAGGTGGCCTACCTTGTACTCAAAGGTCATGCCTATGCCGCCGTGCAGCTGAATGGCCTCCTGACCGATGAGGCGAGCCGATTTGTTGATCTGGACCTTGGCCATCGCCACCGCCTGACGCGCCGCCGAGCGATCGGAGTCATTGGCCATCATAGCCGCGTACATCGCCATCGAGCGCGCCTGTTCGAGGGCGATCAGCATGTCGGCTGCGCGGTGCTGCAGCGACTGAAACGCGCCGATGGCGACGCCGAACTGCTGCCGCGTCTTGAGATATTCGATCGTCAGCCGGTGCGCCTCCTCCATGGCGCCGACGGCTTCGGCGCAGAGCGCCGCAAGAGTTGAATCGACAGCCTGCTCGATGATCGGCAACGCTGCTCCCTGCGGGCCGACGAGCGCGCGCGCTTCGACGCGCACGCCGTCCAGCACGACGTCGGCCGCACGCAGGCCGTCTTGGGTCTGATAGGCGTTGATCGTCACGCCCTTGGCCTTCGGGTCGACTAGAAAAAGCGACACGCCGTCGCGATCACGCCGCGCTCCGGACGAGCGAGCCGGCAGGATCAGTCTGTGCGCGCTGTCGCCGAACGCAACGATGCGCTTGCGCCCATCGATGATCCACTTTTCTTCATCGCGCTTCGCCGTGGTTGCGATGTCGAACAGGTCATAGCGCGCCTGCGGCTCCTGCCAGGCGAAGCTGAGCAACATCGATCCTTCAACGATTTTCGGAATGATCTCCGCTTTCTGTTCCGCAGAGGCGGCGCGCGCGATCAGTCCGCCCGCCAGAATGACGCCGGAGAGGTAAGGCTCGACGGCGAGCGTGCGGCCGATCGCCTCCATGACGATCATGGTCTCGACCGGGCCGCAGCCGAAGCCGCCGTCGGCCTCAGCGAAAGGCAGGCCCAACAACCCAAGCTCGGCGTAGCGCGCCCACATGGCGTCGGCGTGGCCTTTCGGCTCGGCCTGATACGTGTCGCGTTTGGCGAAATCGCCGTAGGCGCCGTCGAGCAGGCGATCGACGCTGTCCTTCAAGAGGCGCTGCTCGTCGGTGAGATCAAAATCCATGGATATGTCCCGATCGTCTGCTCTTCATTTTGGCTGCACCCCTCATCCGTCTGGCGCTTTCAGCGCCATCCACCTTCGCCCCGTTGTCGCGGGGAGAAGGAGCGGCGCTGCTTATCCCCAGTGGGCGGCTACAATCGGAGAAACGCCTTCGCGATAATGTTGCGCTGGATCTCGTTCGAGCCGCCATAAATCGAAACCTTGCGGTAATTGAAATACTGCGGCGCGATTGGCGCGATCCAATCATCAAGCAACTCATTGTCGCCCTGCCTGCGCTCGGCATCGGGCATGTAGGGCGCGGCGAGCGGACCGGCGATCTCGAGCAGCAACTCCGTCGTCGTCTGCTGGATCTGCGAGCCCTTGATCTTAAGAATCGAGGATGCGGGATCTGGCCGGTTGTCGCCCGGCGCGCGCTTGGCGTCGCGGGCGATCATGCGCATCTGGGTGATCTCCAGCGCCTTCAATTCGACTTCGAGTTCCGCGACTTTCCGGCGGAAGCCGGGATCGTCCCAAACAGTCCCCTCGCCCGCAGGCGTCGCCTTCGCCATCTCCTTGATCTGCAGCACGCGCATCTTGGACGCGCCGACGCGCGCGATGTTGTTGCGCTCATTGCCGAGCAGGAATTTTGCGCAATCCCACCCGCGATTCTCCTGCCCCACGAGGTTTTCGACCGGCACGCGCACATTGTCGAAGAACACCTCGTTCACTTCGTGACCGCCCTCGATGGTGATGATGGGCTTCACGGTGACGCCGGGCGACGCCATGTCGATGAGAAGGAACGATATGCCTTCCTGCTTCTTCGCCTGCGGATTGGTCCGGACGAGATTGAAAATCCAGTCGGCGTACTGGCCATAGGTGGTCCAGGTCTTCTGGCCGTTGACGACATAGGCGTCGCCGTCGCGCCGCGCCGTCGTCTTCAGCGAGGCGAGGTCCGATCCCGCGCCCGGCTCGGAAAAGCCCTGGCACCACCAGTCGTCGAGATTGGCTATGCGCGGCAGAAAGCGCTTTTTCTGCTCTTCCGTGCCGAACGCTGCGATAACGGGGCCAACCATGAAGACGTTGAACTGCTGTGCGCTCGGCACGGCGTTCAGAAGTATCTCTTCCGCAAAAATATATTTCTGGATCGGCGACCAGTCGGCGCCGCCCCATTCCTTCGGCCAGTGCGGCACCGCATAGCCATGCGCATGCAGAATGCGATGATTGGCGACGATATCCTCCTTAGAAAGACCTCTGCCCTCCCGCACCTTCCGCTTGATGTCCTCGGGTATTCTTGTCGCAAAGAACTGGCGAAGCCCCTGTCGGAAGTTGTTTTCCTCGGGCGTGAAGGAAAAATCCATGTCGTCCTCACAAAAAGAAATGAGAGATCAGGAGGCTTGCCGTGGTCGATCGGCGGCAAGGCTGCGCTCTTCTTCGATCAGGACCTTGGCGAGCAGCTTGCCGGCCGGACTGCGAGGAAGCTCCTCCCGAATCTCCAGCGCCGTCGGAATTTCGTGTCGGCCGAGACGGGTCGACAGAAATGTCTGCAGTTCCTCGAGCGACGGCGGTTGCGCGCCGGCTTTGAGCGATATGAAAGCCTTCGCCGCCTGTCCCCTGTAGGCGTCCGGCACACCGATCACAATCGTCTCGCGCACATCGGGATGCTCATAGATCGCATTCTCGATCGCCGTCGGATAAACGTTGAAGCCCGACGAAATGATCATGTTCTTCTTGCGGTCGAGGATGCGGAACAAACCCTTGGCGTCCATCGCGCCGATGTCGCCGGTGAGAAACCAGCCGTCGGCGAAGGAGCTTCTGGTTTCATCCTCGTTGTTCCAGTAGCCGCGGAAGACATTGGCGCCGCGGATGGCGATCTCTCCGGCCTCATCAGGGCCGAGCTCACGCCGCGGATCATCGAGCGAGACGATGCGCATATCGACATGCGGGAAGGGTATGCCGATGAGGCCCGCTCGCGCGCTGGCCCTTGTCGGCACGCGCGTTCCCGCCGGCGCCGTCTCGGTCATGCCCCACCCGATGCGCAACCTTTGTCCGACGATGCGCACGACGCGATTTTCCATTTCGAAAGGCATCGGGGCGCCGCCGGATGCGCAGATGAGCAGCGACGAGAAATCCCGTTTTTCGATATCAGGCTGATTGGCGATCGCGATCCACATGGTCGGCACGCCGGCGAAACCCGTGACGCGCCGTTTTTCGATGTCCTCGATCACGTGCGTCGCATCGAATCTCGCATGGAGGATCAGTTCAGCGCCCTCGCGAATCGCCTGCAGCATGACGGTGGTCAGCGCGTAGATGTGGAACAGCGGCAGAACGCAGAGCGACCGTCCCTCGCCCGGCTGCGGCCTCGCTCCGTCCGTCCACAGCCGATACATGCTCACGGCCGCCGTGAGGTTGCCGTGTGTGATCACGGCCGCCTTCGGCAGCCCCGTCGTGCCGCCCGTGTACTGAAGGAGCGCCACATCATCCGGGGACGGTTCTTCCGGACCGGAGTAAGGTTCGCTTCGCAACAACGGGTCGAGCTGATGCACATTTTCCGTCACTTCGAACGGGATCGCCGGGCTTAGCCCTCCCCACCTCGCATCATCGCCAACGATGACCTGGAGGCGGGGCGC
Organism: Beijerinckiaceae bacterium; assembly: GCA_040509705.1. Lineage (GTDB taxonomy): Bacteria > Pseudomonadota > Alphaproteobacteria > Rhizobiales > Beijerinckiaceae > Terrirubrum. The sequence goes on along the minus strand of JBEVKO010000214.1, from coordinate 7,324 downwards.
ATGCGCGACCGCAGCGATCGCCTGCGGCAGCAGGCCCGGGAGATTCGTCGTGATCAGCGCGACGGCGCCGCTGTCCCTGATCTTGTGCTCGATCTCGCGCGGCGCATCGAGGGCGCTGATGTGCGCCACGCGGACGCCGATTTTCGTCAGAGCGAAAAAGCAGAGCGGATGCCACGGCGTATTTGGCAGATAGAGCGCGACAGTCTGGCCGCGATGAACGCCGAGACGATGGAAGCCGCCGGCGAGTCGATCCACCATGCCGCCGAACTCGCGATACGCGATGGTTGTGGCGCGGAAGGTGAGGGCGGGACGGTCAGGAAAGTCGCGCAGGCTGTGCGACAAAAGTCCGGCGAGAGTCGAGATTTCCAGCGGCTCGTCCCAGCGGGCGACATCCGGAAAATGCCGCCGCCAGGGTGGCGCGCCCGCCTTCCGCTTGCTTCTAGCGCCTGTCGCCATCGTCGCTGAACGTCGTCCGCCCTGTCATGGCGGCGTCCGCCCTCGCCGCTCTTGACGCAAGTGGATCACACCGCCAGCGACATGGCCAGACGGCGCATGAAATCCTCGCCACGGGAGAGCGCGGCCAGCGTGATGTATTCGTCGGGCTGATGCGCCTGGTTGATCGAGCCTGGCCCGCAGACGACCGTCGGAATCCCGGCCGCCTGAAAATGGCCGGCTTCGGTTCCGAACGGCACCGTCGTGGTGCGGTTCCCGCCGACGAGGCGGAGCGTGAACGTCTCGGCCGCCGATCCCGGATCGGGCGCCAGGCCGGGCACATGCACCTCGTTCACCGTATCTACGCTTGCGGCGGGAAAGCTCCGGCGCAGCATCGGCTCGACCACATTTCGCGCATAGGCGGCCAACCGCTCGACGACGAGCGCTTCCGCATCGATCCCCGGAACGCCGCGATACTCCCAGCGAAAACGACAGCGCTTTGGGATGATGTTGCGTGCGGTCCCCCCTTCGATCACGCCGACATGGACCGAGGTGTAGGGCGGGTCGAATCGTCCCGTCGGATCGCCGAGCGCGCGCATGTCGTCGGCGATGCGTACGAGTTCGGCAACCAGAAGCGCTGCGCCATGGACCGCGTTCGCTCCGAGATCGGGTTTCGAGGAATGCGCCTCGAAGCCATGCACCGTCGTATCGAACGTCACGACGCTCTTGTGCGCGTCGCAGACCTCCATATCGGTCGGCTCGCCGACGATGGCCATAACAGGCTTCGGCAGGTCGACGCCGAACCGCGCAATGAAATCGGCAGAGCCAAGACAAGTCGTCTCTTCGTCGTAAGACAGGAGAATATGGATCGGCGTCTTGAGGTCGGCCTTTAGCCATTCCGGAATCGCCGCCAGCGCGAGCGCCGCAAAGGCTTTCATGTCCACGGCGCCGCGACCGTGCGCCCTGCCATCATCGACCCGTAGCGCGAAGGGAGACGCCGTCCAGTTCTGTCCGGTGACGGGGACGACGTCGGTATGGCCCGAAAGGAGCACGCCGCCTCGGTCTTGCGGACCGATCGTGCAGAACAGCGCGGCCTTGTCGCCCTTCGCGCTCGGCATTCGTTGGAATTGAACGCCGAGTGAGCCCAAATAGTCGGCGACGTAATCAATGAGAGCGAGGTTGGGTTTCTGCGACTCGGTGTCGAAGGCGACGAGCCGCGCGAGAAGGTCCAAAGTCGAGACGGACATGCGCGCCTTCGGTTCTTTTAGTGCTTCGAGCGCCGCGCATGCGGGCTGTCGAGCGAGAAGGCCGGAATGTCGACGTCGAAGGCGCGCCCATTCTCATCGACCATCTCGTAGGTCCCGACCATGATGCCGTCCGGCGTGTTGAGTGGGCAGCCCGACGTATAGCGGTAGCTGTTCCCCGGCGGAATCACCGGCTGCTCGCCTACCACTCCCTTGCCGCGCACTTCCTGCACACGGCCCTGACCATCGGTGATGCGCCAGTAGCGCGACCTGAGCTGGACGGTCATCTGGCTGCGATTCACGATCTCGACGGTGTAAGCCCAGAAAAACCGCCTGTCGCGCGGATTGGATTCCTCGGGCACGAACCGGGGAGCAACGCTGACAGCGATTTCGTGCGTCGTCGTCTCATACATCGGCGTTCAGCGGTCCGCCGGCGGTTTCCTCGCGCCGGCCGGCTCCCTTGCAGTCTTCGGGCCAAATCGACGCCGTGGTACGGCCCGCCCGGGGGCGGGTCAACTTTCGCGACGGCGATGCGTCGCCGCGGGCGCCTGGCCTAGCCGCGCAATTTCGTGGACAGCCTCCCGCAAAGCTGGCGCCGAGGCCAGCCCCGCGCTATCGCCAAGATATGACGAGCGTCACGCGACCGGAAGAGGATCCCGCCGAGCACGACCTCGGCGGCGCCCCGCGCAGCCGGGCCATGCAGCTCGGCGGCAAGACAGGCGTTCTGTCGCGGCAGCAGATCCAGATTCTCATCAATCGTCGCCTTATTCAGGCCGCCGCCGACCTCGACCCGACGCAGCTGCAGCCGTCGAGCCTCGACCTTCGACTCGGATTGAAGGCCTACCGCGTGCGGGCGAGCTTCCTGCCCGGGCCAGAGCAGACGGTCGAGAAGCAGCTCGGCTCGCTGACCAATGACGAAATCTCGCTCGACGACGGCGCGGTGCTGGAGCGCGGCTGCGTCTATGTCGTCGAACTGCAGGAAACGCTGCGCCTGACCGACGGCATTCTTGCGTTCGCCAACCCGAAGAGCTCGACCGGACGCCTCGATGTCTTCACGCGCCTCATCGCGGACCGCAGCGATGTGTTCGACCGCGTGCCGCTCGCTTATGATGGCCGCCTCTACGCCGAGATTTCGCCGCGCAGTTTCAGCGTGAAGGTGCGAGCCGGCTCGCGCCTCAACCAGATCAGGTTCCGGCGTCGGACGGGGGCGCAGGACCAGCACGCCGACATGCGCCTCAGCGACGCGGAGCTCATGAAGCTTCACGCCTCGACCCCGCTCGTCGACGCCGACATCAGGCTTCGCAACGGGGTTGCGCTTGGCGTCGAACTCGCCCGTATCGGCGGCGACAATCTCATCGGCTATCGGGCGCAACGCCACACCAACGTCATCGACGTCGATCGGGTGAACCACTACGCCATCGCTGACTTCTGGGAGCCGATTCACGCGCGCTCCGATCGCCGGCTGATTCTCGACCCTAACGAGTTCTACATTCTGGCCTCAAAGGAGCAGGTTCATATTCCGGCGAGCGTCGCGGCCGAGATGGTGCCGATCGATCCGGCGATGGGCGAGTTCCGTGTGCATTACGCCGGTTTTTTCGATCCGGGCTTCGGCGGAACGCCGGACGGCAAGCCCGGCAGTCACGCCGTGCTCGAAGTGCGTAGCCACGAAGTTCCGTTCGTCCTCGAGGATGGACAGATCGTCGGCCGCCTCGCCTATGAATGGATGTCGACGGAACCCGACGGCCTTTACGGCGAAGCCCTGTCGTCGAACTATCAGGGCCAGAAGCTGAAGCTGTCGAAGCATTTCCGCTGACGACGGGCAGGGCCAAGCGCATTATCTCAATGCGAGGCGATCCCGAACGCAGCGGGATAGGCGACGAGACCTCGTTCGCCGGCCAGCGCGCCGGGCCGCAACTCCAGCGCCATGAACGCGTCGCCGGAAAAGGGCCCATCGAGCCGCTGCGCGAGCTTCGCTGAAAAGCCGAAACGCGGATAGAAGTCTGGGTGTCCGAGCACGATGACTGCTTCGGCGCCGATATCGCGCGCGGCGTCGACGGCGGCAGCAACGAGCTTCGATCCGACGCCCATGCGCTGCGCTTTCGGCAGAACGGCCATCGGCGCAAGCGCCAGCGCCTCGACGTCGCGTCCGTCCATCGTCGTCGGCAGCCAGCTCATGACGAGATGACCGACGATCCGGTCCATCGCGACGGCGACGAGCGAGAAGGCGATAGCACCATCCGCCCGCAGCCTTTCGATGAGCTCGGCTTCGTCGGGACGGCCGAATGCGTCGCGATTGAGCCGCTCGACGGCCAGACGATCCTCCGGCTGCTCGTTGCGGATCAGCATGCCGACGCGATTTGTCCCATGACGCCCATGGACCGCATCTTATCGCGGTCCGCGTGCGGGAGGAACGTCGCCTTCAGTGAAACGTCGCCATGAGCCGCGCGAGAAGGAGCTTTCGCAGGTTGGCGTCCGGCTTGCCGAAGAAGCGCTGCGAGGCCGGTGTTTCCCCGCGCGTGCGCTGCATTGCGACTATCTTGCGCGTCACCGGATCGGCCAGGATGACGAGATGATTGTCGCCGCAATTGTGCGGCTGGCAGCTGTTGCCTTCGAGCCATTGCTTGCCCGCCGGATCGATCCAGAAATCGCCCGAGCCCGGTCCTGAGAGCGCTGGGACCCATGAATCGCGGCGCTCGAATTTTTCGCCCTTCATGGCCAGGGTCCATGACTCCTTGAATCCGGGCTGCTTGATGAGATCGGCCGGATGCGGCGCAACGGCTGAGGACTGGGCATGCGCCGAACCGAACAGCGCTGCGGCGCAAGCCGCGAAAATGACGACCCTTCTCATCGCCCGCCTCCCTGTTGCACCGGATGCCGCTCCTCGCTGCGCGCGACCCGATCTTCGACGATCGACTGCGCCGCTGCGAAAGCCTCGTCGATCGTCATCGCGCTGGTGTCGAGGATGATTGCATCGTCCGCGGCCTTGAGAGGAGCGGTCGATCGCCCAGCATCTCGCGCATCGCGCCGGCGGATGTCGGCCAGCACTGTTTCAAAATCCACATTCTCGTTGCGGGACAGCGCTTCCTTAAATCGTCTCGCGGCGCGCACTTCCACCGAGGCGGTGACCAAGATCTTCACGTCGGCGTTCGGTGCGATGACGGTGCCGATGTCGCGTCCATCGAGCACTGCGCCGGCGGGCTGGTTGGCGAACCTACGCTGCACATCAATCAGCGAGGCGCGCACGGAAGGAATGGCGGCGACCACGGAGGCGGACTCGCCCATCTCGGCGCCCCTAAGACGCGCTTCATCGATTCGGGCGATCTCGAGCGACTGCGCGGCCTGCGTCGCATGGACCGGATCATTGAGCGGCGTACCGGCGTCGAGCAAGGCGCGCGCCGTGGCGCGATAAAGCAGACCCGTGTCGAGATGGGGCAGATGAAAATGCGCCGCCAGCCTCTTGGCGAGCGTGCCCTTGCCTGAAGCCGCGGGTCCGTCGATCGCAATGATCACGCGAATGCGCCTCCCAGCCCGCGCATCATCGGCAGAAAGGTGGGAAAGCTCGTTGCAATGAAGCTCGTGTCGTCGACCGTGACCGGATTGTCCGTCGCCAGCCCCATGACGAGAAAGCTCATGGCGATGCGATGATCCATGTGGGTTGCGACAATTCCGCCGCCGGACGCGCGGTCGGCGCCGCCTTCGACGATGAGGTCATCGCCCTCGATGCGCGCCCGGACGCCGTTGGCGATGAGGCCGTCATAAACCGCTGCGAGACGATCGCTCTCCTTGACGCGCAGCTCGTTGAGACCCCGCATGCGCGTCTCGCCGCGCGCGAAGGCGGCGGCGACTGCGAGCACCGGATATTCATCGATCATCGACGGCGCGCGCGCGGCCGGCACGTCGACTCCGGCGAGCGCGCTGAAGCTGACGTCAAGGTCGGCGACGTCCTCGCCGCCCTCCAGGCGCCGGTTTGCTTCCGCAATCTCGGCGCCCATCTCGCGCAGCGTCGCAATGAGGCCGGTGCGCAGCGGATTGAGCATCACCGCTTCGAGCCGCACGCGAGATCCAGGCGTGATCAGCGCCGCGACCAGCGGGAAAGCGGCCGACGACGGATCCGCGGGAACCACGATCGGACGCGGCGTCAGGCGCGGCTGGCCGGTCAGCGTGATCCTGCGGCCATGTTCGCCATGCGGCTCGACCGTGATTTCGGCGCCGAACCAGGCGAGCAATTTTTCCGTGTGATCGCGCGTCGCTTCCTTCTCGATCACCACTGTCTTGCCGGGCGCGTTGAGCGCCGCCAGCAGCACCGCCGACTTGATCTGCGCGGATGCGACCGGCGTGGCATATTCGATCGGGGCGAGTGTTTCGGGTCCCCGCAGGGTCAGCGGCAGACGGCCGCCATCCGCCTGGTCGAGGACGCGGACCCCCATCTCGGCCAAGGGATCGAGGATGCGGCGCATGGGGCGCTTGCGCAGCGACGCGTCGCCATCGAAGCGCGTGGTGATGGCGTGTGCTCCGGCGACCCCCATCATGAGGCGTGAACCGGTCCCGGCGTTGCCGAAGTCGAGAGCTTCCTTCGGCTCGGCCAGCCCGCCGACGCCGACGCCTTGCACGCGCCAATGGCCTTCGTCGAGCTTTTCGACGGTGGCGCCCAGCGCCCGCGCCGCCTCGGCGGTGCGCAGCACATCCTCGCCCTCGAGCATGCCGGTCACCTCCGTCACGCCGACCGAGAGCAGGCCGAAAATTATGGCGCGGTGGGAAATCGACTTGTCGCCTGGGACCCTGACCGCGCCAGACAGCGGGCCGGCAGACATTGCGGTCAAAGGAACCGGAGCGGGAGAATGCGACACGGAGAGGCCAGAACCTGCGAAAATGCGCCTTGAAGCCAGCGGGGCCTAGCACGTCGCAATGGTCGGGTCATCCTTTCCGAAATGTCGCGGAAAAGCAGTTTGACACCCGCTCCGGGAGCGACTAACGCGACGACCTTCCCGCACTTCAAGGCAGTTTTGTCGTGGCCAACCCCGATCTTGGAACCAAGCGCACTTGCCCGGTCACCGGCCGCAAATTCTACGATCTCAACAAGGATCCGGTGGTGTCGCCCTATACGGGGCAATCCTATCCTCGCTCCGCGTTCGAGCCCGTGAGCGCGCGGGCGGCGGCCGCCAAGCCGGCTGAGGAAGAAGAGGACGAAGAAACTGAAGCCGACGCTGCGGCGCCTGAGACCGTGTCGCTCGAGGAAGCCGCAACCGAGGAGGCCGCAGCCGAGCTGCCGGCCGATGACGTCGAGGTGGAAGACGACGGGGAAGAGGACGCCACCTTCCTCGAAGAAGAGGAAGAGGGGGACGACGACGTCGCCGACCTCATCGACGGCGACATCGAAACGGACGAGGAGGCTTGAGCCTCAGGGATGGCGCGTCTATAGAGGCGCGCGTTTTACACCCGGCCAACCCAGATCGCCGGGCGCAACAATCAGGCGTCTCCTAATTCGGATCGCCCGTGTGGGGCCGTAGCTCAGCTGGGAGAGCGCGTGAATGGCATTCACGAGGTCAGGGGTTCGATCCCCCTCGGCTCCACCAATGAAATCAAGTCAATAAGTACCCTTACCGAACGGGCGATTTCGGCGACGCGCCCGAGGCTCAACGTCGATCGCT
>JBEVKO010000213.1:0-7228 GCA_040509705.1 Beijerinckiaceae bacterium | reverse complement strand
CGATCGGCGAGCGCAGCGGCACGCGCTGGCCGGCCAGCAGCACATTGATGAGACCGATGGCGCCGCGATATTGCGGCGTATCGCGCAGCCTTTCCTCGGAAAGGATGACGCCGCGCTCGCGGTCGAAGGCACCGGCATCGAGCTTCAGCTCGCTGGCCGTCTCACGCATCAGCATCAGGCCGGTGGATACCGTGTCGGCATCGACCTCGGGCAGGTCGAGGGCGTAGACCGTCTCGTCATAGGAGGTGTGGGCATTGGTATCGGGCCCGAAGGCCAGGCCCTTGCGCTGGAGGATGCGCACCATCTCGCCCTCGGCGACATGGGTCGAGCCCTTGAACGCCATATGTTCGAGGAAATGCGCAAGACCGTGCTCGGCCGGCGATTCATCGCGCGACCCGGTCCTCACCCAGACGCCCGCGGCGACCGTGCGCATGCCGGCCATCGACTGCGAGACGATGCGCAGGCCCGACGGCAATGTCGTGACGCGCGGCTCCTCGGCGCCCTTCATCATGCGGCGCTCTCCGCTGCGGCGCGCGCCCGCTCGCGCACGAAGCGCTCGACGGCGCCCTGGTCGTTGGGCACGACGGCGAATCGCTCGCGCCGCGTCATCAGGTCAGCGAGATGCGGCGGCAACTCCGGCCTTACGCCGCAGGCCTTTTCGACCGCGTCGGGAAATTTCGCAGGATGCGCGGTTGCAAGCGCCACCATCGGCGTCCGGCGATCGCGCTTCAGCGCCCTTCTCGCCGCGGCGACGGCGACGGCAGTGTGCGGATCGAGGAGATAGCCCGACCGATCGCGCGTCGTCCTGATCTCATGGGCGACGTCGACCTCCGACACCGAGTCGGCGTCGAATTGCGAACGTATGCGGGCGAGAGCGGCCTCGGGAATCGCGAAAGCGCGCGATTGCGCAAGCGTCTGCATCTGGCGTTTCACCGCCGCGCCGTCGCGGTCCTGCGCTTCGAACAGGAGACGCTCGAAGTTGGAGGAGACCTGAATATCCATCGACGGCGACGTCGTCGCCGCAACGCCGCGGATCTCATAGTCGCCGGTCGCCAGCGCGCGTGCGAGGATGTCGTTTGCGTTGGTCGCGACGAGCAGCCGCCCGATCGCAAGACCCATGCGGCCGGCGACATAGGCCGCGAGCACGTCGCCAAAATTGCCGGTGGGCACGGAAAACGACACATCGCGGTGTGGCCCACCGAGCGCCGCCGCGGAAGTGAAATAGTAGGTCGCCTGCGCCGCGACGCGCGCCCAATTGATCGAATTGACGCCCGACAGCCGGATCTCGACGCGGAAGCGATGGTTGTTGAAGAGGCCCTTGAGAATGGCCTGGCAGTCGTCGAAATCGCCCTCCAGCGCGATCGCGTGAATATTCGGCGCATCCACCGTCGTCATCTGGCGACGCTGCACGTCGGACACGCGGCCGTGCGGATAGAGGATGAAGACGTCGACCTGATCCAATCCGCGGAATGCATCAATGGCCGCGCCGCCCGTGTCGCCGGACGTCGCGCCGACGATCGTGGCCCGCCGTCCGCGCGCCTTGAGCGCATGATCCATGAGCCGGCCGAGCAGCTGCATGGCGACGTCCTTGAAAGCGAGCGTCGGGCCGTGAAACAGTTCGAGCGCGAAAAGATTGTCGTCGAGTTGGACGAGCGGGCACACGGCCGGATGACGAAAGGTCGCATAGGCGCCTTCGACCATGCGGCGAAGTGCGGCGGCTTCGACGTCGCCGCCCGCAAGTGCGCCAATGACGCGCGTCGCGACGTCGGCGTAGGACTGTCCGGCGAAGCCCGAAATGATGTCGCGCGGAAGCGTCGGATAGGTTTCCGGCACATAGAGTCCGCCGTCGCGCGCAAGGCCCGCCAGAAGAGCATCGGTGAATGACAGCGGCGGCGCTTCGCCGCGGGTGGAGACGTGCAGCACGGGAGGTTCCAGTCAGCGACCGATTACGCGCCGCGGGCGCACGAGGCAAGCGCAGGGGACGCAAGCCCCTCACCCGACGCCTTCGGCGACACTTCTCCCCATTGAGAGGAGAAGGCAGGCGTCGCCGCCTCAATTCAAATGCGCCAATGGCTCCATCGCCTTCTCCCTGCAAGCGGGGAGTAGGCGGCCGCGAAGCGGATGGATGAGGGGGTTGCCGTCAGTGTCCCGCTCCCGGCGTCCCCGACGCCCAGACATAGATGCAGGCGAAAAGAAACAGCCAGACGACGTCGACGAAATGCCAGTACCAGGCGGCGAACTCGAAACCGAGATGCTGCTTCGGCGTGAAATGGCCGAGATAGACGCGATAGAGGCAGACTGCGAGGAAGACGGTGCCGATGAGAACATGCGCGCCGTGGAAGCCGGTCGCCATGAAGAATGTCGCGCCGTAGATGTTGTCCCTGAATCCGAATGCGGCGTGGCTGTACTCGTAGGCTTGCACAGTCGTGAAGAGCGCGCCAAGCGCGATCGTCAGCCACAGCGCCATCCTCACGCCCTTGCGGTCGTTTTCCAGCATGGCGTGATGCGCCCAGGTCACGGTCGTGCCTGAAGTCAGGAGGATCAAGGTATTGAGCAACGGCAAATGCCAGGGATCGAAGGCCTGGACCCCCTTCGGCGGCCAGTGTCCGCCGGTGAACTCCGCGCGCGAGAACTGGATCGCTTCGCCGGGAAACAGGGACGCATCGAAGAACGCCCAGAACCACGCGACAAAGAACATCACCTCGGAGGCGATGAACATGATCATTCCGTAGCGGTGATGAAGCTGCACGACGCGCGTGTGATCGCCGCCGTTGGCTTCCTTGACGACGTCGGTCCACCATGCCGCCATCACATAGAGAACGCCGATCGCGCCGACGCCGAGCACGAAAAGCCCGAGATGCATGCCGGCGATCGTCATGTCCTTCATCGACATCACCGCGCCGATGGCGAGCGTCAGCGCGCTGACGGCGCCGATGATCGGCCACGGACTCGGATTGACCAGGTGATAGTCGTGATGCTTGGCGTGGGCGTCGGCCATCTCTTGGCTCCTCAAATTCTCAGATGCGGCGCGGCGCGCGCGCCGTCAATTCATTGAATGGTTCGGGTTGCGGGCGCGGCCGCCATCGGCCGCGGATTTGGCGTCGAAAAAAAGGTGTAGGACAGGGTGATGGTCTCGACCTGCCGCATGTCGGGATCGAGTTCGAGCGCCGGATCGAGGAAGAAAACCACCGGCGCCTCGATCGTCCCTTTCGCCGCGATCGGCGTGTCGTTGAAGCAGAAGCATTGCAGCTTGTTGAAGTACTGCGCCGCAACGGGCGGATAGACGTTGAAGGTCGCCTGACCGCTGGTCTCGGCGCGCGCAAAGCTCTCGGCCTTGAAGATGACGGTCTGGGTCTCGCCGGGCCTCACGCGCATGTGCGGAACCTCGGGCGCGAATCGCCAGGGAAGGCCAGGCGCGACATTGGCGTCGAAGCGCACGCGGATCTGACGCTGGCCGACGCTCGTCGCCTCCCTGCTCGCCGTCATCGGCGTGCCGTCGAAGCCGGTCGCCTTGCAGAAGAGATCATAAAGCGGCGCCGACGCGTAGGCGAGGCCGAGCATCGCGACGGCTCCGCCAGCGCACCAAAGAGCCGTCGCCCTCTGGCGGCGCGCGAGCGTCGGCGGCGTTGCGGGGCGCTCGATCATGAACGACTCACAATGACCGCTCGAGCACGCCAGGCCCGAGCTTGGCGATGGTGACGGCGTAGAACAGAAGACACAGCGCGCCGAGCACGAGCGCGATCGCCACGGACCGGGTGCGCCGTCGCTTCTTCTCTTCTTCCGTCATCACAACGCCGTTCGCTTCGTTCATGCGGCGCGTCCAACGATGGCGCTGACCGGACCGGCGAGTCGTTCGGCCAGCAAGGTGGCGAACAGCAGGAACAGGTAGAGGATCGAGAAGCCGAAGAGCCGCCAGCAGGACCTACGCGCCGCTGCGCCTTCACGATCGCGATAGACGCGCCAAGCGCGCCAGACAAGCACCGCGCCGCTCAGCGAGGCGACCAGCGCATAGGCGCGGCCGCCGAAATCGAGCGCGACGGGGGCGAGCGCAGCCGGCGCGAGGATCAGCGTGTAGACGAGAATCTGCAGCCGCGTCGAGGATTCGCCGGCGACGTTGGGCATCATCGGCACGCCGGCGCGCGCGTAGTCGTCCGATTTCACCAGCGCGAGAGCCCAGAAGTGGGGCGGCGTCCACAGGAAGATGATGGCGAAGAGGACGAGCCCCGCAATGCCGATCTCGCCGGTCATGGCGGTTTCGCCGATCAGCGGCGGCAGTGCGCCGGCCGCTCCGCCGATGACGATGTTCTGCGGCGTCGTACGCTTCAGCCAGCGCGTATAGACCACCGCATAGAAGAAGATCGTGAAAGCGAGCAGGCCGGCGCTAAGCCAATTGGCGACGACGCCAAGCGTGAGCGCCGATCCGGCCGCCAGCGGCATGGCGAAGGCGAACGCTTCCTCGCGCGTGACGCGGCCCGCAGGGATCGGGCGATTGCGCGTCCTCGCCATCCTGGCGTCAATGTCGGCGTCTGCGGCCATGTTGAAGGCGCCGGATGCGCCAGCGCCGACCGCGATCGCCAGCAGCGCGGCGAATGCGATCACCGGATTGACGGGGACCGAGGACATCGCGACGCCCGTCAAGGCGGTGAAGATGACGAGCGACATCACGCGCGGCTTCAGCAGCGCGAAGTAGTCGCCGGGAGTAGCCAGCGACGGACGAGCGAAGGCTGGCTCGCCGCTATGCTCGTTCATCATCGCCATCGCTGAATCCTCAGCGCATCTCGTCCTGCATCAAACGCAGCCGGCTCGCCCGGCCGCCAACTAGTGGTGATCGCCGGGCGCAATGCGCGGCAGCGTCATGTACTGGTGGAACGGCGGCGGCGAGGACAGCGTCCATTCGAGCGTCGTCGCACCCTCGCCGTACGGATTGCCCGCGGCTTTCTCCTTGCGGAAGAAGACCACGTAGATCATCGCGGCGAGGAAGAAGAGAACCCCCGCCGCAAAGATGTAGGCGCCGAACGATGACACGCGGTTCCAGCCGGCGAGCGCATCGGGATAGTCGGCGTAGTGGCGCGGCATGCCGGCGAGGCCGGAGAAGTGCATCGGGAAGAACAGGATGTTCGCGCCGATGAAGGAGATCCAGAAATGGGTTTTGCCGATCCATTCCGGGATCATGTAGCCGAACATTTTCGGGAACCAATAGTACCAGCCGCCGAAGATCATGAAGACGGCGCCGAGCGACAGCACATAGTGGAAGTGCGCGATCACGTAGTAGGTGTTGTGCAGCGAACGGTCGACGCCGGCGTTCGCGAGAACCACTCCGGTCACGCCGCCAACGGTGAACAGGAAGATGAAGCCGAGCGCCCAGACCATCGCCGTCGAGAAACGGATCGAGCCGCCCCACATCGTCGCGATCCAGGAGAAGATCTTCACGCCGGTCGGCACCGCAATCACCATCGTCGCGGCGACGAAATAAGCCTGCGTCTTGAGCGACAGGCCGACGGTGTACATGTGGTGCGCCCACACGATGAAGCCGACGGCGCCGATCGCGACCATCGCGTAGGCCATGCCGAGATAGCCGAAGATCGGCTTCTTGGAGAAGGTCGAGATGATGTGGCTGACGATGCCGAAGGCCGGAAGAATCATGATGTAGACTTCCGGATGGCCGAAGAACCAGAACAGGTGCTGGTAGAGCACCGGATCGCCGCCGAACTCGGGCTTGAAGAAAGCCGTCCCGAAGTTGCGATCGGTCAGCAACATCGTGATGGCGCCGGCGAGCACGGGCAGCGCCAGCAGCAACAGGAACGCGGTCACCAGAATCGACCAGGCGAACAGCGGCATCTTGTGCAGCGTCATGCCGGGCGCGCGCATGTTGAGAATCGTGGTGATGAAATTGATGGCGCCGAGAATCGAGGCGGCGCCGGCCGTGTGCAGCGCCAGAATGCCGAAGTCGAGCGCCGGGCCCGCATGGCCTGTCGTCGAGAGCGGCGGATATACCGTCCAGCCCCCGCCGAATCCATTCACTCCGGCCGTGCCCTCGACGAAAAGCGAGATGAAGAGAAGGATGAAGCCGCCGACCGTCATCCAGAACGAGATGTTGTTCATGCGCGGGAACGCCATGTCCGGCGCGCCGATCATCAGCGGCACAAACCAGTTGCCGAAGCCGCCGATCAGCGCCGGCATGACAAGGAAGAACACCATGATGAGGCCATGGCCGGTCACAAAGACGTTGAACGTCTGCGCATTCGAGAAGATCTGAAGGCCCGGCTCCTGCAATTCGATCCGCATCATCACCGAAAGGAATCCGCCGACGAGGCCGGCCATCAGCGAGAAGAGCAAATAGAGCGTGCCGATATCCTTATGGTTGGTCGACAGGAGCCAACGACGCCAGAAAGTCGGCTTGTCGTCGTGATGATCGTGGTCATCGGCGTGAGCGGCGGCGTGAGCCATGTCAGTCCCTTGTTCCGATCGTCTGTTACTGCTGCGCGACGGCCGCGTTGGATGCGATTCGCGTCGGCGCATCGGTGGACGCGAACTTCTTCTTGGCCTCCTCCAGCCACTTCGCGTAGGCGTCGGCGGATACGATGCGGATGGCAATCGGCATGTAGGCGTGGTTGGGGCCGCACAGCCGCGAGCATTGTCCGTAATACAGCCCTTCACGCTCGGCCCTGAACCAGGCCTGGTTCAGGCGTCCGGGAATGGCGTCGACCTTCAGCCCGAAGGCCGGCAGAGCGAAGTTGTGGATATAGCCTTCGCCGGTCACCTGCAGAATGATCGTCTTGTTCACCGGCAGCACGAGCTCATTGTCGACGGCGAGCAGGCGCGGCAAGTCTTCCGCCGTGCCCCTGCCTTCCGCAACGGCCTTCTTGATTTCGTCTTCGGTCAGCATGACTGACGTGAAGGAAAAGTCGCCCTGGTCCTTTGGATATTCATAGCGCCACTGCCAGGCCCCGGTGCCGACCGCCTTCACCGTGACGTCGCCCTCGGGAAGAATGAGCTGGTATCGCAGCAACCGGAACGAAGGGATGGCGATGCCGAGAAGAATCAGAATCGGCACAATGGTCCATGCGACCTCGAGGACCGTCGAATGGGTCGTCTTGGATGGAACAGGATTCGCCCTCTCATTGAAGCGCCAGCAGACATAGACCATCAGCGCCAGGACGAAGACGGTGATCAGCGTGATGATCACCATGAGCCAATTGTTGAAGGTGGCGATGCGCTGACCATTCTC
>JBEVKO010000212.1:0-3765 GCA_040509705.1 Beijerinckiaceae bacterium | reverse complement strand
GCAGCGTTGATTATCGGCGAGACTGTCCGAATTTATCGCTGGTCGGCAGTCGCAATTGGCTTCGTCGGCGTCATCATCATGTTGATCCCCCAGATGTCGGCCGTCACCAGCGGCGTGTTGCGCGATGGCGCGACGATTGGCGCGGCGCTCACCCTCGCGAGCGCCTTAACCAACGCGACGGCGACGATCGAGGTCAGGAAACTCGTTCAGGCGGAAGAGCGCACCGGGACGATCGTCTTCTGGCTGATGTCGATGACGACGCTGTTCGGTCTCGCGACCATCGTCCTTGGCTGGCATACGCCAACCCTGTCGGACGCCGCGATCATGATCGGCATGGGCGTCTTGGGAGGGATGGGACAGATCCTCGTCACCGAAAGCTATCAACACGCGGAAACATCCCTCATCGCGCCGTTCGACTACACATCGATGATCTGGGCCGTGTTGATCGGTTGGGTGTTGTTCGGCGACTGGCCGACCGCCTATATTTTTGTCGGCGCAGCCATCGTCACGGCGGCGGGCATGTTCGTGATTTGGCGAGAGCACCGTCTCGGCATCGAGCGCAAGCGCGCGCGGCAGGCGACGACGTCATCGAAGATTCTATGACGCCGCTATTTCGCGCGCTCGTTGTCTTGTCGGTCACCCTCATCTGTTCGTGGGGCGCGGTCTATTACGCTTACGCGCTAACTGCGCCGCTGATCGCCGAGGAGAACGGCTGGTCGAAACCCTTCGTCTACGCCGGCTTCTCCCTGACCATGGTGGTCGCTGGCCTCGCATCGCCCTGGGTCGGACGCGCCATCGACCGACACGGCGGGCGTGTCGTCATGACGGCGGGTTCGCTCGTCGCTGCGCTCGGGCTCGCGCTCTTGGGGCTGGCGCACGGGGAAATCGCGTTTCTTATCGCTTGCGCCGTCTGCGGCGGCGGAATGGCGATGACCTTCTATGACGCCGGCTTCGCCACGCTGACCTGGATGGACGTCGGGCGCGCGCGCCGCGCCATCACCATCGTTACGCTCGCCGGCGGCCTGGCCTCGACCGTCTTCTGGCCTCTTACGCAATGGCTCCTAACTTTTTTGGACTGGCGCGAGGTCTGCCTGGCTTACGCAGCGCTCCATGCGCTCGTGTGCGCGCCGTTGCACTACTTCGCCCTGCCGCACGAGCCGATCTCCGACCATGGCCGAAGCGCGCCGCTCGATCAGCGCGCGCTCGACGCCGAACCGCTTCAGGGGCGCGCGCGGTGGGAGGCGTTTGGACTTTTTGCTCTCCTGCTCGTCGCGCAGGGCTTTGTTTCAAACGGCATCGCGATTCACCTCCTCCCCGCGCTGAGCGACCTTGGGACTGATCCACGCTCGGCAATCCTCGTAGGATCGCTGATCGGCCCGGCGCAGGTGTCCGCCCGGCTTCTCGACCTTGCGTTCGGCCGAGTGATCGCGCCCATGAGTCTTGGCCTCGCCGCAATCGCCGCGATGCCGCTCGCGTTCCTGGTTCTACTGCTGGCGCCTCTTGGCGGAGCCGCTCTCGTCGCCTTTGCGCTGCTCTACGGTTTCGGCAATGGGCTTCTGACCATCGCGCGCGGGGTGATTCCCCTCACACTTTTCGGGCGCGAGGGCTATGGCGGCATGCTCGGATTGCTCGCGGCGCCCACCCTCATAGTCCAGGCGGCGTCGCCGACCGTGCTCGCGATCGCATCGGCAAGCCTTGGCGTGCGCCCCATGCTGTGGATCTGCGCAGCCAGCGTGACCTTCGCCTTTCTGGCCATGGTAGGCCTCGCGGTCCGCTTCTCATCGCGCCCGGTGGTTTGAGCGCTTGCGCCGTCCCGGTGAGCGATGCATGGTAGTTCGTTGTGACAAACAATTTTGTTCGGATGGCGGAACGTGGGCGTAGAGGGAAAAGATCGGATCAAGGCGCTTGAGGCCGGCGCCCAGGTCCTGTCGGGACAACTCGGCAAGACCATCCAGCGCCTGCGCAAGGCCTATAACCTCTCGCTGTCGGAACTCTCGGAGCAGTCCGGCGTCGCCAAATCCATCATTAGCCAGATCGAGCGAAACGAGACAAATCCCACTCTCGCAACCATCTGGCGCCTCTCGCAGGCGCTCGACGTCTCCATCGATCGCGTGCTGGCCGCGCACGAGGAAGAGCCCTTCGTCGAAAGGACGTCGCGCGGCGATACGCCGATTCTCGTGTCCGAGGATGGCAGGGTCAGGCTCGCGATCATCGGCTGGATCAAGACCGTCGAATGGTTGCAATGGTACGACCTCTCCGCTGAAACCGGCGGCGTGCTCGAATCGGATGGGCATCAAAGAGGCTCGATCGAATCGCTCTCGGTGCTCTCAGGAGAATTCGAGGTCGAAGTCGGCGGCGAAGTGAGCGGCGCCAAGACGGGCGAAACTCTTCGCTACCGCTGCGACCGGCCGCACACCGTGCGCTGCGTGAATGGCCCAGGCCAGGCGACAATGGTGTGCATCCTGAAGGCGGCGGTCATGGAGTAGGAGCGCCGACGCGGCTCCACCATAAGCTTTTCCACCTTACTTCTTCATGCCCTGTATGGGCGGCAGCGACTTCAGATAGTCCGCTATCGCTTCGACATCGGACTTGTTCACTTGGGCGTAGCTGAGCACGACGGCGCCCATGCCGCCGCCGACGCTGTCGCCATCTGGCTTCAATCCGGTCGACAGAATCATCGCAATATCGTCCTTGCTGTAGTCCTTGATGCCGCTCTCGTGCGGCGTGATGTTTGGGATTGTTCCTTTTCCTTCAGGATCAGGGCCGCCTGAAAATCGCATGCCAGGAATGACGCCGCCGAAAAAGTTGCGCGGGCTGTGGCATTCGGCGCAGTGTCCCGGACCTTCGACGAGATAGCCGCCGCGGCTGAGGTTGGCCGCGAGTTGCGGGTTCGGCGCGTAGGGCTTTCCGTCGAGATAAAGCCATTTCCAGAGCCCGAGAGCGCGCCGCATATTGTAGGGAAACGGCAATTGATGATCGCGTGGCGCGCCTTCCACGGCGGGAAGAGTTTTCATGAAGGCGAAGAGATCGCGAAGATCGGCATCGCTCATGCGCTGATAGGATGTGTAGGGAAATGCCGGATAATAGTGCCGCCCGTCAGGCGAGACGCCCTCCGCCATGGCGCGCGCGAACTGCTTGACGGTCCACTCGCCAATTCCATCACGCGCATGGGGCGAAATGTTCGGCGTATGAAACACGCCGAACGGCGACGGAAGCGCGAGCCCGCCTCCCAGTCGCGTGCGATCCGGCTGATTCGGCGTCGCATGGCAGGATGCGCACCCCCCCGCCCAGAATATATTGCGGCCGTTGTCGAGATCCGGCGCGCCAGCAAGGCCGGCGTAGGCGCGTCCGCGCGCCAGCGCGAAGGTTTCGGCGCTCGTCAACAGGTAGAAGCCGACGAGGCCGATGAGAAGAAGCGCTACTGCGCCGATCGCCAGCCGCCTCACGCATCACCTCGCAGTTGGACGATCTATGCCGCCGGACATCATTGCGCGATCGCGTCGCGCCGCAAGACGTTCGTCAGTCTGAATCGCTTCACTGAGGCTTGCGGAACCCCGTGTGACATGAACCGCAATTCGCCAGCACCTTCGGCATCTCGGCCTTCAGCGACGCCTCGTCCTTCACGGCCGCCTTGGCGCTTCTGGCGTCAGTTTCGAACTTCGTGACAGCCGCGTTGAAGCCGTCGCGGTTCTGAAAAATGGCAGGCAATGCGCGCGTCTCGCCCTGGTCGGTGCCGGGCGGGAAAAGGTCCTTGAAAGCGGCTGT
>JBEVKO010000211.1:0-5930 GCA_040509705.1 Beijerinckiaceae bacterium | reverse complement strand
TGCCGGAGCGCTCGACGAGATCGCGGATCGCGTCGTCGGCCTGGGCGTAGGCCGCGCCCTTGCCGAGGATGATGAGGGGCGTCTTCGCGCCTTTCAGCACGTCGAGGGCGCGCTTCACCGAATCGGGCGCGGGAATCTGGGCCGGCGCCGCGTCGATGACCTTCACGAGCGACTTGCGGCCCGCCTCGGCGTCGATCACCTGGCCGAACAGCTTCGCCGGCAGGTCGAGATAGACGCCGCCCGGGCGGCCGGACACTGCGGCGCGGATGGCGCGCGCAAGACCGATGCCGATGTCCTGGGCGTGCAGGATGCGGAAGGCGGCCTTGCAGAGCGGCTTGGCGATGGCGAGCTGGTCCATCTCTTCATAGTCGCCCTGCTGCAGGTCGACGATCTCGCGCTCGGACGAGCCGGAGATGAGGATCATCGGAAAGCAGTTCGTGGTGGCGTGGGCGAGCGCCGTCAGGCCATTGAGAAAGCCGGGGGCCGAGACGGTCAGGCACACGCCGGGCTTCTTGGTCAGGAAGCCGGCGATGGACGCGGCATAGCCGGCGTTCTGCTCGTGGCGGAAAGACAGAACGCGGATGCCCTCGGCCTGCGCGATGCGGCCGAAGTCGGTGATCGGGATGCCGGGCACGCCATAGATCGTGTCGAGGCCGTTGAGCTTCAGCGCATCGATGATGAGATGAAACCCGTCCGTCAGCTCCGGCTCGGCGCCGGTCGCGTGCATGGTTTGCGCTTGTGCGGACATTCCGCTCTCTCCCAAGTCTTTTTTCGATTCACTGGTTTCGGGCGTCAGGCGCTGCGATTGAGCCGCAGCTCAGCGGTTGCTGGCTGGCGACGTTCGACAGGGCGATACGCTGGCGCATGCTGAAACATCCGATCAATCGAGCTGAACAAACTGCTCGACATGGTCGCGCAAGCGCAACGTATGCTCGCGCACCAGGCGTTCGGCGCGCTCGCTGTTGCGGGCTTCGAGCGCCTCGACGATCTCCTTGTGATCGACGATCGAGCGCCGGGCGCGATCCTTCTCGAAGATCGTCCGCTGGCGGATCGCGCGCACATGCATGAAAAGGCCGTTGCTGATGTCGGCGATAAGCTTGCAGCGCGACAGGCTGATGATCGCGCCATGGAAGCGGATGTTCGCGTCGGAATATTCGCCCATGTGCGATCCGACTTCGGTGCTGGTGAAGGTGTCGACGAGCTCGTGCAGGCCGGCGATTTCCTCGTCGCTCGCCGCCTGCGTGACAAGGCGCGCCGCCATGCTTTCCAGCGCCGCCCAGACGGTGATCATCTCGATGATTTCGGCTTTGGTCTTGCGGACGATGTAGATGCCGCGCCGCGGGGCGATGCGGACCAGCCCCTCCTGTTCGAGCTGCGCCAGCGCCTCACGGAGGGGCGTGCGGCTGACGCCAAACTGGAGGGACAGGGCGCGCTCGTCGAGCCTCAGCTCGGCGTTGGAATCATAGATGTTCATGGCCGAAATGGCGGCCTTCAGAGCGTCGTAAGTGCGCGACTTGAGGCTTTGCACCTCCTCAATCGGCTGAATCTCGAGCTTGACGCCACTCATGCGGTGCGAGGTCCGTCCCGTTCCGGCGACTTCCTTGGGTCGCTCTGGTTTCTGGCATACCATAGACCGACATTTCGGCGTGACGCAACTGCCCAAATGAAGCAAAATTTGCTGCACCGCACCTAAAAAAGGCATATTGCATGCCAGCGTATCTTTATAATAGCCTGCCCCTATAAGGCCATCGGAGCGGATTAGGGGATCCTCTGCGCCGACAATGCGCCGAAGGGTTTGGGGAAGAGAGACGCTGTGGAAGAACTGAACGCCCTGATCGGCGGATTCGCCGTCGCCGTCTCTCCCTATAACATCCTCCTGATGGTCATCGGCATCACGCTCGGCGTGATCATCGGCGTGCTGCCCGGCCTCGGCGGCGCCAACGGGGTGGCTATCCTCCTTCCCCTGACCTTCTCGATGCCGCCCACCTCGGCGATCATCCAGCTCACCAGCATCTATTGGGGCGCCCTGTTCGGCGGCGCAATAACGTCGATCCTGGTCAACATCCCGGGCGAGCCATGGTCCGTCGCCACGACATTCGACGGGCATCCGATGGCGCAGAAGGGCCGCGCGGACGAGGCGCTGGTCGGCGCTTTCACGTCCTCCTTCGTCGGCGCGATCTTCGCCGTCGCGCTCATCACATTCCTTGCGCCGATCGTCGCGCGATTCGCGCTGAAGTTCGGACCGGCTGAATTCTTCGCCGTCCAGTTTCTCACCTTCGCGAGCTTCATCGGCATGGGCCGCGGCTCGCCCTTTAAGACGCTCGCCTCCATGTGCCTCGGCTTTGCGCTGGCGGCGGTCGGGCTCGACGGAATCACCGGCACGCTGCGTATGACCTATGATCAGGATTTCCTGCTCAACGGCTTCAAGTTCCTCGTTGCGGTGATCGGCCTGTTCGGCATCGGCGAGATTCTGTCCTCGATGGAGGACGGGCTGAAGTTCCAGGGCGCCCATGCGAAACTGCGCCTCGACGCCGTGATCCGCACCTGGCGCCAGCTGCCTTCAATGTGGTTCACGTTCCTGCGCAGCTGCATTGTCGGCTGCTGGATGGGAATCACGCCGGGCGGCGCGACGCCGGCCTCCTTCATGGGCTATGGCCTCGCCAAGCGCTTTTCGAAGAACGGCGACAATTTCGGCAAGGGCGAACTGGAAGGCGTCGTCGCTCCGGAAACCGCAGCTCATGCGGCCGGGACGGCCGCTCTTCTTCCCATGCTGACGCTCGGCATTCCCGGCTCGCCAACGGCGGCAGTGTTGCTCGGCGGACTGCTGATCTGGGGCCTACAGCCCGGGCCGCTGCTCTTTACCGAAAAGCCTGATTTCGTCTGGGGCCTGATCGCCTCGATGTATCTCGGCAACATCGTCGGACTCGTTCTCGTGTTGACCTGCGTGCCGATCTTCGCTGCGATCCTGCGCGTTCCATTCTCCATCATCGCGCCGGTGATCGTTGTCATCTGCGCCATCGGCGCCTTTACCGTGAACAACGCCATGTTCGACGTCTGGATGATGCTGGCGTTCGGCGTCGTGGGCTACTGCTTCACCAAGCTTGGATATCCGCTGCCGCCGCTGGTGCTCGCGCTTGTGCTCGGCGATCAGGCGGAAAGCTCGTTCCGTCAGGCAATGCTGATTGCGCAAGGGAATGTCGGCATCTTCTGGTCGAACTGGCTCAGCGGATCGATCATGACGCTTGGCGTCGTGTTGGCCTTCTGGCCGATCATTCAATCGCTGCGCGGCAAATTGAGAAGCGGCTCAGCTGTCGCAACGGCGGCTTGAGGCGAGTTGCGGTTGGCGCAGCGACCAGTCATGACTGCAGAAAGCGGTTAGAACCGCGCCTTACGGAGGAAGCTGATGGGCCTGTCGAGTAAAACCAAAGTTGCATTGGGCGCTGCAACGATCGCAGCCAGCGCTCTGATCGGATCAACGGCGTGGGCGCAGGGATGGGAACCGACGAAACCCGTGACGTTCATCATCCCGGCCGGCACCGGCGGCGGCGCCGACCAGATGGCGCGCTTCATTCAGGGCGTGATCCAGAAGCACAATCTGATGAAGCAGCCGATGGTGGTTGTGAACAAGGCCGGCGGCGCGGGCGCTGAAGGCTTCATTGAAATGAAGACGAGCGCGGCTGATCCGCACAAGATCATTATCACGCTATCTAACCTGTTCACCACGCCGCTCGGCACGGGCTCGCCTTTCAACTGGAAAGACATGAAGCCGGTGCAGATGCTGGCGCTCGACCAGTTCGTGCTGTGGGTGAACGCTGAGTCTCCCTACAAGTCCGCGAAGGAATATATCGAGGCCGTGAAGTCCGGCGCCGATCGCCAGTTCAAGATGGGCGGTACGGGATCCAAGCAGGAAGACCAGATCATCACCGCCGCGCTCGAGCGCCAGACCGACGGCAAGAAATTCACCTACGTGCCCTACGCCGGCGGCGGACAGGTCGCAGTGCAGCTCGTCGGCAAGCATGTTGATTCGACCGTCAACAACCCGATCGAAGCCGTGCAGCAGTGGCGCGCCGGCCAGCTCAGGCCGCTGTGCATCTTCGACGAGAAACGTTCGACCTACACGCAGAAGGTGACGGACACGCAAGCCTGGAGCGACATCCCGACCTGCACGGAAGCTGGACTGCCGGTTCACTACCAGATGCTGCGCGGCATCTTCACGGCGAAGAACGCGACGCCGGCGCAGATCGCGTTCTACACCGACCTGTTCAAGAAGGTGATGGAAACGCCGGACTGGAAGACCTTCATGGAGAGCGGCGCGTTCAATCAGACGACGATGACCGGCCCGGCGTATGAGGCTTGGGTGAACAACGCTGAAAAGCTTCACGCCGACCTGATGAAGGAAGCCGGCTTCCTCGCGACCCAGTAAGTCGCGCCTAAGACAACGACGAGGAACAGAATGAGCAGTCACGACGACGTCGACGAACCGCAGCTCGTCAGCTACCGGACGATGGACATCGCCGTGGCGCTCCTGTTCCTTGTCGCAAGCGCCATCGTCATCACCGACAGTTTGCGCCTCGGCATCGCATGGCGACCGAATGAAGGTCCGCGGCCGGGCTACTTCCCCTTTTACATCGCCGTCGTCATGGCGCTCGCCAGCGTCGTCAATCTGGTGCGCGCGCTTCCGAACACGCCGCGCGGCGCCGAGACGTTCACCAGCGTTCCCGGGATCCAGCGCATGGCGGCGATCTTTGTCCCCGCCCTCCTCTATGTTCTGGCGACGTCCTGGCTTGGCATCTATGTGTCGTCCGCGATCTATATTGCGACGTTCATGATCTTCGTCGGGCAGTTCGCGTGGTGGAAGGCTGCGGCGGTCGCGGTCGGCGTTTCGCTGACGAGCTTTTTCATGTTCGAAGTCTGGTTCCTCGTGCCGCTGCCAAAGGGTCCCCTCGAGGCGGCGCTGGGCTATTGATCGCGCGGCGCAGCCTTTCTGCGCTGCGCCGGCCGTTCGTCGACATCGCCGCCGGCGCCTGCCTGCGGACACTCCGAGATGCGCATGCTGCTCCGCCAGTTTGAATATCTCGTCGCCCTTGCGCGCGAAAAACACTTCGGCCGCGCCGCCGCGAGCCTTCACGTCGCGCAGCCCTCGCTTTCGGCGGGCATCAGGGAACTCGAGCAGGAACTCGGCGTCCTCATCGTCGAGCGCGGCCACCGGTTTGCAGGCTTCACCGAGGAAGGCGAGCGCGTTCTCGACCGGGCGCGGCGCATTCTCGCGGAACGCGACGCGCTGCGCGCCGACGTCGATCAGGCGAAGCGCGGGCTATCCGGCACGCTGCGCATCGGCGTCATTCCGACGGCGCTCCCGGTCGTGCCGCGAGTCACGGCGCCCTTCACGGCGAAGTTTCCGGGCGCGACGGTGCGGGTGATGTCCCTGACCTCCATCGAGATCCAGCGCGGCCTCGACGAGTTCGATCTCGATGTCGGCCTGACCTATCTCGACAACGAACCGCTGGAGCGCGTGCGACCAAAACCGCTCTATTCGGAAAGCTATCTGCTGCTGACGCATGAGTCCGGCCCGTTTCATGGGCGCTCGCACGTCACCTGGTCAGAAGCGGCGGATGCGCCGCTCGGACTTCTCTCGCCCGACATGCAGAACCGGCGCATCGTCGACGGCGTCTTCCGCGCGCTCGGCAAATCGCCTCGCCCGTCTTTCGAAACGAATTCGCTGATCAACCTCTGCACGCAGATCGGCGGCTGGTCGAGCATCGTGCCGAAGCCGCTGCTCGACTCGCTCGACCTGCCGGCGGGCGTTTCCGCGCTACCGCTGATCGAACCCGATGTCAGCCGGCTGGTGGGGCTGGTGGTTCCCGACCGCGACCCCCTTCCGACACTGGCGCGGGCCCTGTTCAACCTAAACTCACATCTGGACGGGCAAT
>JBEVKO010000210.1:0-9195 GCA_040509705.1 Beijerinckiaceae bacterium | reverse complement strand
GCGCGGCCGCATCGAGCTGTAGAGAAAATCTCCGCGCACATGCCCGTTCTGGGCGAGCGTGTACGCGCCGCAGAGCATGAACAGGGACCCGTATAGCATGTTCTCGACATCGAAGATCCATGCTGTAGGAGCGTTAAGGACGACGCGCTTGAAGACTTCGGCGCAGACGACCGCCATCAGAATGATGATGAGCCAGGCGGCCGCCTTGCCGACCCACGTGCTCACGCCGTCGACGGCGTGAAGGAAACGCTGAACCGTCATGCCAATCTGTCGCCCCCTTCTGGGAAGCGGGAATAAGGGGCGCCCTGAGGGCGCCCCCGAAATGCTTCCTCAGAGCTTCTTCGCGGCCCCGTTCGCGCCGAAGTAATGATCGAAGGCCATCTTGCGATTGACGACCGTATCCTGCTCCCACCTCGTGGCGCGCTCGGCGAACTTGATCTGCGACTGCAGGATCTCCTTGAAAAGCGTGTTCTCGCCCGCTTTCTTCTTAACCACGTCGTCATAGATTTCGAGCTGGCGCTTCAGGATCGCATCCGGCGTCTTGTAGAACTTCACATTGTCCTTGGCCTGAAGATCCACATAGTCCTGCGAATAGCGGTCGATCGCCTTCAGGGACATGTCTTGACCGGCAGCGTCGACCGCGTTGGAGATGATCGACTTCATCTTCTCGGGAAGCGCGTCATACTTGGTTTTGTTGAAGGTGATCTCGAACTGCTCGGCGTTCTGGTGATAGCTCTGCAGCATGCAGATCTTCGAGACGTCGGCGAAGCCAAGCGCGCGGTCTGACGATGCGTTGTTGAATTCGGCCGCGTCGAGCAGGCCGCGGTCCATGGCCGCGACGATCTCGCCGCCCGAGAGCGCATTCACCGCCGCTCCCATCCCGGTGAACACATCGATCGAGATGCCGACGGTGCGGAACTTCAGGCCGCGGAAATCTTCCATCTTCGCCATCGGCTTCTTGAACCATCCCAACGGCTGCGTCGGCATCGGTCCATAGGGGAACGACACGACATTTGCGCCGATCGAATCGTAGAGCTTGGCGAGAAGCTCCTTGCCGCCGCCATACTTGTGCCAGGCGAGCAGCATGTTGGCGTCCATGGCGAAGCCGGGACCCGAGCCCCAGAGCGCGAGCGCGGTCTGCTTGCCATAGTGATAGGCGAGCACGCCATGGCCGCCGTCGAGCACGCCCTTCGACACCGCGTCGAGCAGTCCGAACGCGGGAACGACCGCGCCGGCCGGCAGCACCTCGATCTTCAGGTCGCCGCCGGTCATGTCGTTGACCTTCTTGGCGTAATCGAGCGCGAATTCGTGGAAGATGTCCTTGGATGGCCATGTGCTCTGCCAGCGCATGCTGATCGGCCCCTGCGCCATGACGACGCTCGGCGCATGAACGGCCGCCGCTGCGCCGCCCGCCGCCGCGACCTTCAAGAACCGGCGACGACTGGCGCTAAACTTCCCTGATTTCTTCTTCATGCTTCAGCTCCCTGCCAAATTCGGCCCGTCACGGATGCGCGGGCATTCTGATTTGCGCCAAGACAAGGCCTTGAAATGCGAATTGGCAAGGAAAATCCTCGCGCCGCGAACAGTTGTTCGTCGGCCATTCTTGTTATTGGTTCCAAGACTTAGCCGTAACGTCGCCCTTCAGTGAACGTAGGGCTTCGCGCCTTCAATCAGCGGACGCAGCCTGGCGATCGCTTCCGCTGCGAAATCCATGAACACGCGTACGCGCGGGCTGTGGCGCAGTTCTGGATGCGTAAGCAGCCAGAGGCCGGAGCCGAAATCGGTCCGCACGTCGCTGATGCGCACCACGCCGGGACGAAGGTCGGCGGCGAAGCAAGGCAAGGGTCCGACGCCGGCGCCGCTTTCGACGGCTTCCGTGATTCCGAGAACGCTATTGACCTTGTAGACGATGCGCTCCGCATTGACGCGCGCGCGTACGAACTTCGCCGCCTCGACATGGAGGAAATTGTCGCCGAGCGCGACCCACGGCGAATTGGCGATCGCCTGTTCGAGGGAAAGGGGCGATCCGCCGTCCGCCGGCCGGGGCGCATAAATCGCCCAGGAGAGGCTGGCGACCCTGCGGCCGACCAGATTGTCGGGCGGCTCATCGGTGGCGCGGATCGCCACGTCCGCGTCGCGCCGCGAAAGATTGAGCGACTGGTTGGTGACGACGACGTCGAGCCGAATGTCCGGACAACTCGCGCGAAACTCGGTGAGAACCGGGGTCAGGAGATAGGCGAGCAGGGATTCGCTCATCGTGACCCTGAGGTCGCCGGACGGCTTCACATCCTTGCCGGCGAGTCGCAACCGAAAGGCGGAGACCTGCTCATCGAAGCGGTCGGCGAGCCCGGTCATCTCCTCGCCGGCAGGAGTCAGCGCGTAGCCGCTGCGATGGCGCTCGAAGAGCTTGGCGCCCAGCCGCTCCTCGACCTCGCCGAGCCGCCGGAAGACCGTCGACGGATTGACGCCGAGTTCCGTCGCCGCGCCCGCCAGCGACCTTGCTTGGGCGATCGCTTTGACAAGACGGAAATCATCCCACGCCACTTCGGTCACTGGATTGTGCGCTCCTGCAAGATTGCGAGCGGCAGAATACGGATATTCTTGCTTCTGAGAAGTGGCGGGGAGCTTTTCAGCCGCGCGGGGCGGCGGCTCGCCTCAACCTGTCGCGGATCGCCTCGCCAAGTCCCACCTTGGGGATCGGCGCTGCCGCGATCGTCGCAGTTCCGGCCGCATCGAGTTCCCTCAACGCAGCAAAGAGGCGCGCCGCAGCTTCGATGAGGTCGCCCGCAGGGCTCAGATTGATGACCGCCGACGCCTGCGCGATTCCCGCCGGCGCGGCTGGGCCAAATAGCAGCGCGGCTTCGCCGGGATCGATTTGACGCGCGTCGAGCCGCACGCGGGCGCGCGGCGCATAGTGCGATTCCAGCATTCCGGGCGCGATGACCGCCTCTCCGGCGCCTTCCGCTACAGCGAGATCCATGCCCAGCGCAGTCCGCACGGCGTCCCTTGGAACCCCTCCGGCCCGCAGCAGGCGGGGCTGGTCGTCGACGCATTCAATGATGGTCGATTCAAGCCCTACCGTCGTAACCCCGCCATCGATAACCGCATCGATCCTGCCGTCGAGATCGGCCAGCACATGCTGGGCGCTGGTCGCCGACACATGGCCCGACAGGTTCGCGGAAGGCGCGACTATCGGACGTCCGACGGCTTTGAGAAGAGCGGTCGCCGAGGGATGCGACGGCGCCCGCAGGCCGACGGTCGCAAGCCCGGCTCTCGCGAGATCGCAGATTGTCGACTCCGGCGAAACAGGAACCACGAGCGTCATGGGGCCCGGCCAGAAGGTTTGCGCCAGCGTGCGCGCCGCCGCGTTGAACCGGCCATGCGCCATCGCGGCTTCCGCGTCCGGCAGATGCGCGATCAGGGGATTGAAACTTGGACGCCGCTTGGCCTCGTAGATCCGCGCAACCGCCTCGCCCGACGTCGCGTCCGCGCCGAGCCCGTAGACCGTCTCCGTTGGAAACGCGACTGTTCCGCCCGCGCGCAGCAGGGCCACCGCCTCGGAGAGGCTCGCCTGATCCGTCGAAAGCTGGCGGGTTGGCCCGCTTGGATGGGTGGGAGACTTGAGCATGGGCGGCCTGGCCGGATCGCGCCCGTTGACGCTTCCGCGCCCAGAGGTCAACAACCCTGCAACGATGTCGCCAGCCTTTTGCGCCCGGCCGGCGGCGGGTCAAGCGTGCGAGGAGCGGAGGAGTCTAATGGAGTATCGAGCGCCCGTCGCCGACATCGCGCTATCTCTGCGGGAAGCCGGCGGTCTTGATGATGCGATCGCGTCCGGCCTCTACCGCGACCTGACCGCCGACGTCGTCGATGCGGTGCTCACTGAAGCGGCGAGGATGGCCGATGACGTGCTCGCGCCGCTGAACCGCGTCGGCGACACGGTCGGATCGCGGCTCGAGAATGGCGGCGTCGTTACGCCTCCCGGCTGGAAGCAGGCCTATCGCGCTTGGAGCGAGGCGGGATGGAACAGCCTTACGGGGCCGGAGGAGCACGGCGGCCAGGGATTGCCGATCCTCCTCGGAACCGCTGTCGGCGAAATGTGGCAGGCCGCGAACATGGGCTTCGGCCTTGCGCCGCTCCTGACGGCCGGCGCGATCGAAGCAGTTTCGGCGCACGGATCCGCAGATTTGAAGGCGCGGTACCTCGGCAAGCTCGTTTCGGGCGAATGGACCGGAACGATGAATCTCACCGAGCCGCAGGCGGGCTCCGATCTCGCCGCGCTGCGCGCGCGCGCCGAACGCGTCGGCGACGGCTCCTATCGCATCAGCGGCCAGAAGATTTTCATCACCTACGGCGATCACGACTTGACGGAGAACATCTGTCATCTCGTGCTTGCGCGGCTCCCGGACGCGCCGGCAGGCGTCAAGGGAATCTCGCTCTTTCTCGTTCCGAAGTTTCTGCCCGACGCGAATGGAAATCTCACGGTCCGCAACGATCTTCGCGCCGCAAGCATCGAGCATAAGCTCGGCATTCATGCGTCGCCGACCTGCGTGATGGCGTTTGGCGATCACGGCGGCGCCACCGGCTATCTGATCGGCGAGGAGAATCGCGGCCTCGCCTGCATGTTCACCATGATGAACAATGCGCGCCTTGCGGTCGGCGTGCAGGGCGTCGGTATCGCCGAGCGCGCGACGCAGCAGGCGCTCGCCTATGCGCGCGAACGGCGTCAGGGACGATCCGCCCGCGCCAGCGGGGCCGGAATGAGTCCGATCATCGAGCATCCCGACATCCAGCGCATGCTGCTGACGATGCGCGGCCTGACGCGCGCCGCGCGGGGAATCTGCTTCATGACCGCCGCTGCGCTCGATCGCGCACATCTTGCGTCTTCAAGCGAGGAGCGCGGGGAGGCGGCGGAGCGGGCGGCGCTGCTGACGCCCATCGCCAAGGGTTTTTCGACCGACATCGGCAACGAGGTTGCATCGCTTGGCGTGCAAGTTCATGGCGGCATGGGCTTCATCGAGGAAACGGGCGCCGCGCAACATCTGCGCGACGCCCGCATCACGCCGATCTACGAAGGCACCAACGGCATCCAGGCGATCGACCTCGTCATGCGCAAGCTGCCCCTCTCGGGTGGCGCCGCCGTGCGCGGCGTCATCGCCGGAATCGCCGCGACGGCGGATGATGTGGCGCGCCGTAACGCGCCGGAGTTCGGGCGCATGGCGGATCGTCTGCGATCGGCGCGCGATTCGCTTTCGCGCGCCACGGACTTCATGCTCGGCGAAGTCGGCTCCGGCGGCGGCCAGCGCGCGCTCGCCGGCGCAACGCCCTACCAGCGCCTGTTCGGGCTCGCGCTTGGCGCGTCCGCCCTCGCGCGCGAAGCGCTGGCCTCGTCAGCCAGCGATGCGCACGGCCATTCGCGCATCGCAACCGCTCGCTTCTTCGCGCAGAGCCTTTTGCCGGCGACCCAGTCGCTGGAGGCGGATGTGGTCGAAGGCGGAGCATTCGTCGACGACGCGTTGCCGGCGCTTGCGAGCTGATGGTCGTGGCGGGGGCGCTCTCCGGCCGCATAGGCCTTGTCGCCGGCGCATCGCGCGGCGTCGGCCGCGGCGTCGCCCGGGCGCTGGGCGAAGCGGGCGCCACGGTGATCGTCACGGCGCGATCGAGCGAAGCCTCGCGGCGCACTGACACGAGGCCTGAGACGATCGAGGACACGTCGCGTCTGGTCGATGAGGCCGGCGGCCGAGGCGTTCACTATGTCTGCGATCACACCAGCGAGCGCGACGTTGATCAGCTCGCCTCCTGGGCGCTGCGCCGCTTCGGGCGCATCGATGTGCTGGTCAGCAGCGTCTGGGGCGGCAATGAGCGCTATGACGGCGACCGCTATCCGGATGGCTCGTCCTGGGGGACGCCGTTCTGGCGTCGTCCGGCCGCGCTCCTCGGCGACATGCTGGAAACCGGCCTTTATGCGCAACTTTTGACCGCGCGCGCCATGGCGCCGGCGATGGTGGCGGCTAAGCGCGGTCTCATCGTCCTGATCACCGCCGATGACGACGGCGCGTTCATCGGGGACATCTATTACGACCTGGCCAAGAATGCGACGGCGCGGCTCGCCGATGGCATGGCGCAGGATCTGAAGCCGTTCAGCGTCACGGCGCTGGCGCTGGCGCCGGGTCACGTGCGGACCGAGCGCGTCGCGGATGCGGGTCTGACCGACGATGCGAGCGAAAGCCCGCTCTATGTCGGACGCGCCGTGGCGGCGCTGGCGGCGGACGAAGCAATAGCGAATGACGCCGGGCGCGTCCTGCACGCCGCAGACCTTGCCCGGAGATACGGATTCACTGACCTTGACGGCGCGCAGCCGGCGCGGTTCAGGCTTCCGTCGGCCAGCGGGAGGTAGCGATGTCGCTCAGGGGCAAGACGCTCTTCATCACCGGAGCTTCGCGCGGCATCGGCCTTGCGATCGGGCTTCGCGCGGCGCGCGATGGCGCCAATGTCGCGATCGCCGCGAAAACCGCCGAGCCCCACCCGAAGCTGCCGGGCACGATCTACACGGCGGCCGAAGAGATCGAGAAAGCGGGCGGCAAGGGCCTGCCGATGGTGGTAGACGTGCGTGACGAGGTCGCGGTCCAAGCGGCGCTCGAGAAAACAGCTCAGACGTTCGGCGGCGTCGACATCGTCGTCAACAACGCCTCCGCCATTCAGCTTACGCCGACGCCGGCGACGGACATGAAGCGCTTCGATCTGATGCATCAGATCAATGCGCGCGGCACGTTCATGGTGTCCAAGCTTGCGATCCCCTATCTCGAGAAGGCGGCCAACCCCCACATTCTCGCGCTGTCGCCGCCGCTCGACATGAGCGAGAAATGGTTTGCGCCGCACACCGCCTATTCGATGGCCAAGTACGGCATGAGCATGGTGGTGCTCGGTCTGTCGGGCGAATTGAGACGAAAGGGAATCGCGGTCAACGCGCTATGGCCGCGCACGACGATCGCAACCAGCGCAGTGGAGTTCGCCATCAGCGCCGACCTCATGAAACGCTCGCGCACGCCGGCGATCATCGCCGACGCCGCCTATGCCATCTTCAACAAGCCGGCGCGCGAATTCTCCGGCAACTTTCTTATCGACGACACTTTCCTCGCCGGCGAAGGCGTCGCCGACTTCGACGTCTACCGCGTTGATCCATCATCGGCGCTCGCACCGGACTTCTTTGTGCCCGATGACAGCAAGCCGCCCGCCAGTCTCGGACCTGTCAAGAAAGCTTGACAGAAATGACGGCGCACCCCCGGGTCGATAGCCGATGATCGTCGTTTACAAGCCGAGCACGCGCGACAATGGCGGCGACAGGCCTGGCCTGCAGCCGCACGCGCTGCAGGCCAACGAGCCGTTTCCCCAGGACGCCGTCTGGATTGACCTTATCGAGCCGACGCGCGAGGACGATCGCCGTGTTGAATCTCATCTCGGAATCGAGATTCCGACGCGCGAGGAAATGAGCGACATTGAGCCGTCCGAAATCATCTATGCCGAGCCCAATGCGCGTTACATGACGGCGCGCATCCTGTGCGCGTCAGAAAGTGAAGCGCCCAAGCTCGCCAACATCACCTTCATCCTCACTGATCGCGTGCTCGTTACTGTGC
Organism: Beijerinckiaceae bacterium; assembly: GCA_040509705.1. GTDB lineage: Bacteria > Pseudomonadota > Alphaproteobacteria > Rhizobiales > Beijerinckiaceae > Terrirubrum. The sequence continues at coordinate 1,564 of JBEVKO010000210.1, read as the reverse complement.
GTTATGACGAGCCGCGCTCTTTCCCCATGTTCGCCACGCGCTCGCTTCGGCCCGGAGGCTGCGGTCCTCAGCCCGAATCAGTGCTCGACGGCCTGATCGAAACCGTCATCGACCGCGCCGCGGAGATTCTGGCGAATTCGGGCGTCGGCATCGACAGGCTGTCGCGCACCGTTTTTGAGCGGCCGGATCGTCCTGGTCCGCGCGGGCTGCATTTGCGCGCAGTCATCCGGACGCTGGGTCGCAAGGGCGATGTGATTTCCAACGTGCGCGAGAGCATGGCGTCCGTGGAGAGAGTGCTGCTCTTTCTTTCGGCCAGCATGGCGCGCCCAACGAAATCGGGCGGCTTCCAGGCGGAGTGGCGCACCGCGATCCGCGACGTTCAGTCCATCGAGGAGCACGCCGCTTTCCTCTCCAACAAGATCCAGTTCCTGCTCAACGCAGTGCTCGGCCTTGTGTCGCTTGAACAGAACGACATCATCAAGTTGTTCTCGGTGATGGCGGTGGTGCTAATGCCGCCGACTCTGATTGCGTCGGTCTACGGCAGGAATTTCAAACTAATGCCGGAGCTCGAATGGAATTACGGCTACCCGATGGCGATCGGTCTGATGATTGTTGCGGCCGTTCTGCCGTTTCTTTTCTTCCGCTGGAAGCGCTGGCTCTGAAGCGCGCTACGCCGCGGCGAGAAGCGCGTCGATATCCGACTGCGAGATGAGTTCATTTCGCTCGATCTGCGCGAGCGGCTTGTTGGCGAGGATCGCCGCAAGACGCCGGATATGATCGTGCAGACCCTCGCAGCCGATGCGGACAATGCCTGGCAGTCGCGCCGGCGCGACATTGGCGTCTGCGATCGTCGATCGGAGCGCCGCGCCCAGCCGGTTGGCGTCGCCGGAAACAGCGTCGAGCATCGCGCGGCGCGCCGGCTCGAGCCGTTCATAGGCTTGTCGCAGTGAGTCGGCGGGCTCAAAGCCGATGCGACCGATGTGCTCGCAATAGCTGCGCGGCGTCCAGTTGCGGATGTCCTCGATCAGATGCGGCGATTCGATCACCAGTTCGAGAAGCATGACGAGCTCCGCGAAATGATTGACGTAGTCGTTGGTGAGGAGGGAGTCGCGCGCGACGGCCATGCGGGAAGGCGAAGTTGCCATCACCTTGCCGTATGAACCTTGACGGAAAGTAAATCGCTCCAGCTGATGCTTTGTGCGCTGAATCCGCTAGCGCCCGCGCCCGTTCACGGGTGGAAGCTCGAGGCTGAAAGGCACGCCGTCCCACGTTTCCACATCCACCCCCCGCCCGATTGCTTCGGCCGCCGCGATCATGCGGCCCCGCCGCCCGAGGATCTCGTCGGCGAGCGCGACGATGCGGGCGTTGGGCGTTGCGGTCGGCGAGCGTTCGCGGATTCGCTGCGCCCAGGTCTGTTCGTCAATCTCGGGTGCGAGCAAGCAGGCCGCGGCGTAGGCGGCCGCCGTCGAGCGGCTGATTCCGGCGAAGCAATGGACGACCAGCGGGCTTCGCCGCTCCACGCCCCAATCGCGGACAAATGCGATCAACCGCTCCACATGCGCCG
>JBEVKO010000209.1:0-3683 GCA_040509705.1 Beijerinckiaceae bacterium | reverse complement strand
GGCACGCACCGTGCGCCCCCCCTCGCTGCGGGACACGTCCCGCAAGTCCCCCACGATCTGCAGCACGAACAGGCCGCTTGCGTGGATGTGCCGGCAATACTCCGCAGGCCGCTCGTTGAGTTCTCCGAACACGCCGCTCGACATGAGCTCGGAGAAGCCGATGATGGCGTTGAGCGGCGTGCGCAGCTCGTGGCTCATGTTGGCGAGGAACTTCAGCTTCGCGCGATTGGCGCTTTCAGCTTCCGACTTCTGTTCAAGATACCGCTCCGCCAGTTCGGCGAATTGCTGCGCCTGCGCTTCGAGAGCCTGCCGCGAGCGCTTCAGATCATGGATCATCGACGTCAGCCGGCGCTCCGATTCGATCAGCTGGTCTTGTTGTCGCTTCACGCCCGTGATTTCGGTGCCGACGCTGACAAATCCGCCGTCGAGAGTACGCCGCTCGCTGATCTGCAGCCACCGTCCGTCCGCGAGCGCGGTCTCGATGCGCCTCGCGTTCGTCGCGTCGCAGGCGCCGAGATCGTGCTCGATCGACACGAGCGGCGGATTGGCTTGCGACATGACATCGCGATAGCCGCGGCCGGGGCGCGCGTCATCAGCAGACAGGCCGTTGAGCTCGCGGAATTTGGAATTGCAGAGCACCAGCCGATTCTCGGGATCCCAAAGTACGAACGCCTCGGAAATCTGATCGATCGCGTCCCGCAGCCGGCGATCGGCGCATTCGGCTTCGTGCGCCGCCCGGCGTCGCTCGGTTACGTCAATGGCGACGCCCGTGAGGTGCAGCGATTGATCGCTCTCATCCTGCATGGCGCGCGCGCGCGCCCGAAGCCAGATCCAGTCTCCGTCCCGTGCGCGAACCCGGAATTCATGGTCGAAGAGGCGGGGGTCTCCGGGCTTCAGCGCTTTCGCCAGATCGGCGAGCGGAGCGTCGTCGGGATGTGACATCGCTGTCAGTTCAGCGATAGTGAGCGCCACGCCGTGGGCTTCCATTCCGAGAAATTCGTACATCGAGCGGGAGCAATGGATGCGCCCGGTCGATACGTCCCAGTCGAACAGCCCTGACCGGCTGCTGTCGAGCGCTCCATCGACGCGGTTGTAGAAGCGCTCGCAGGTTTCTTCGGCGAAGTCGGCGCGCCGCGCCTGCCAGCGGGCGAAGAGGGCAAAGCAGACGACAAGTCCCGTCGCGCCGAGAAGCAAGGTGACGAAGCCATGCGTATGCGCCCGCCACGCCCCCAGGGCGGCGTCGCGACGCTGCACGGCGAGCACGACGAGCTTTCCGTCGGAGGCGATCCGAGTTGCGGCGACGCCTTGGGATTTGCTGGGAAGGGATATGTTCGTCGGTCGTCCTGCCGAGCCGGAGATGAGGCCGAAGGCCGCAGAGGTCAGCCACGCGTCCGAAACCCGCGCGTCACCGGCTCGGGCGAGAACCTGAAGCCCGCCGTCGGCATCGCGGGCGAAGATCGCGACATGCGAGTTCGCGCGGTCGGCATCGTGCGGCATGAGCGAACGCAATCGACCGGCGTCGGAGGCAAGGGGTTGCGCTTGCGATCCGTTGAGTTCGCCCGACAGGATCACATCGATACGCAGCACGATGCGTTCGCAAAGCGCTTCAATCCTGGAAAATGCGGAATGAATGGCCTCGTCGCGCCCGGCCAGATAGATGATCGACGCGGACACGCCGACCGCGCAAACGTAGACCGCGAGCAGCGGAACGATGGCGCCGCGCAGCCAGCCTTCAAAACGGCGGCCTTGCGCGCTGATAGGGCGTTTGAGCCAAGCCGCGAGTCTTGGAAACGAGCCCGCGCAAGCAGGCTCGAACGCCGCGCCGCCACGCGTCATTCGCTACACCCCGGAATCCTGAATGAAACCAAACGCCCGCTCGGAAGGACGTGCCGCATCTTTCCGAATCAGCAACAATAGAATCTCGGCGCGCTGATTTGTCCATCCGTTAAGGCGCGTTAGGAAACAATTTTTACGATTGAGTCGCGGCTGCTACAACCGCGCATGAATCAGGGGTTGCGAAGCGACCCGCGGTGCAATCGCAGAATGGTGCCCGACGCCGCGGCGCGGCCGTCAGGCGAGGGTGCGATTCACGATGTCGGCGACGTCGCGCGACAGGGATGCGCCGCCGGCTACCCGCTCGAGCGCCGCCTTGGCGTGCGCCCGCCGGCCGGGCTCGAGACTCTTCCAGGTGCGAAAGGCGGTGGCGAGTCGTGATGCGACCTGTGGATTCCGCTGGTCGATCTCGAGGATAAGGTCGGCGATGAATGCATGGCCGGCGCCGTCAGGCCGATGGAATTCTCGCGGATTGCCCTGCGCGAATCCCATGATCAGAGCGTAGACGCGGTTCGGAGTCGTCAGCGAGAACACCGGATGCGTCATCAGCTTGCGCACCCGATCGAGCGTCTCTCGCTCCGGGATTCCGGCCTGCAGCAGGAACCATTTGTCGAGAACCAGCGGTTCGTTGCGATAGAGATACTCGAAGGCTGCGAACAGGCCTTCCCGCATGGCCCCGGGCTTGTCATGCAAGGCGATGAGAGCAGCATGGCGATCCGTCAGATTGTCGGCCGCATCGAAGAAGCGCTCCACGCGCTTCACTCCGGTGGAATCCGCGTCGCTCGCAGCGTACAACGCCGCATGTCTGAGCGCCCTGCGCCCGGCGCTCGCCGCATCGGGGGAATATGATTCGTCAGTCGCACGCGCCACCGGGAGATTCGACAATATCGGCGACATGCGCTCCGAAACCTGCGCGCGCAGCGCCGCTCGCGCCGTGTGAATCGCGTCCGGATCAATGTCGTGTCCGATTTCACGCGCAATGTCATTGTCGCGCGGCAGCGCGAGCAGATAGGCGGCGAACGCGGGATCGCGCTCCGCCTCGTCGGGAACCGCGGCTGCGAGCGCATCCGGAAGAAGGTGATCCTGGACCGGCCCGGTTCCCGCGCGCACGGATGCGACAGAGCGCTTGAGGGCGCGAACGGCGAGCTGCTGCGCCGATTGCCAGCGATTGAAGCTGTCCGCGTCATGCCGCAACAGCGTCACCAGATCCTCGTCCGAATAGCCTATGTCGAGCTTCACGGGAGCAGAAAATCCGCGAAGCACTGATGGAATGGGCGCGGACGCGACGTTCTGGAAAGTCAGAGTTTGCGTGTCTCCGGTGAGCGCAAAAACGCCGTGCGAGAAGGCGTTATCCTGCGCCGAAGCCTGAATTTCTTCACCCGACCGGTCGATCAGGCCGACCGCGATCGGGATGACGACGGGCTGCTTGATCTCCTGTCCGGGCGTCGGCGGCGTCGCCTGAGTGAAACGCATTGCGTAAGTCCGGCGCGCCGCATCGTACTCGCCCTTGACCGTGACGATCGGCGTGCCGGCCTGTTCGTACCAGCGGAAGAACTGGTCGAAGCTGCGGCCCGAGGCGTCGGCCATGCAGCGCACGAAATCCTCCACCGTAGCCGCCTCGCCGTCATGGCGCTCGAAATAGAGATCCATCGCCTTGCGGAAAGCGTCGCGGCCGATGAGCGTGAGCATCATGCGGCAGAGCTCGGCGCCTTTTTCGTACACGGTCGCCGTGTAGAAGTTATTGATCTCGATATAGGATGAAGGCCGCACCGGGTGTGCGAGAGGTCCCGCGTCCTCCGGGAACTGGTCGGCACGCAGCCGTTTCTCATCGGCGATGCGTTTCTCGGCGC
>JBEVKO010000208.1:0-4526 GCA_040509705.1 Beijerinckiaceae bacterium | reverse complement strand
CACCTATGTCGCCGAGGAGCGCGGCGTTCCAGTCGACCTCATGTGGCCGACGTCATGCGACGTTCCGATGTGGCGGCTCGACGACCGGCATCGCTTCGGCCACGGAACCACCTATGATGATGGATTCTGGCACGCATTCCAGGTGCGGATGCGCTCCCATCAGCGCGCCTTCGTCAAACGCTGCGACGAATTTGTCGCCGGCGCTCCGCGAGCGTAGCTCAAACGCAGCGCAATTCCGTCACGCGCATCGTCTTCACGTCATAAGTGACCGTCAGGCGGTCGGCGCGGAAATCCATCGTCATCGCGCAGGTCGAGCAGACATAGCGCCCGTCAGGACGCACACGCCTTAGCTCAGCGAAGGGCTTGCCGATGTAGGACTGCAGGTTGTCGCCTTTGCAGGAGGCGAGCGATGATTGCGCCGCGGCAGGCAAAACCAACGAGACGCCGAAGATCGCAATGAAAAGGCCGGCGGCAGCGCGCGATTTCAATAAACCCTCGCCTTCGGCGGGATCGTCTCGACTTCATTGGTCATCGTGTTGTGATGCACAGGCCGGTAGTCGATCGCGCATTGGCGCTTCTCGTCATCGATCCAGGCGAGCGTGTGCTTCATCCAGTTCTTGTCGTCGCGCTCCTTGTAGTCCTCGCGCGCATGCGCGCCGCGAGATTCAGTGCGATTGAGCGCCGAATCCATCGTGACGACGGCCTGCACGATGAGATTGTCGAATTCGAGCGTTTCGACGAGATCCGAATTCCAGATGAGCGAGCGATCGGTGACGCGCACGTCTTCCTTGCCCTTCCAGACGTCGTGAATGCGCCGGTGGCCGCTCTCCAGCGTTTCGCCGGTGCGATAGACCGCGCAATCCTCCTGCATGGTCCTCTGCATCGAGAGGCGCAACTCCGCCGTGCCCGTGCCGCCGTCGGCGTGACGGAAGCGGTCGAGGCGGGCCAGCGCAAGATCGGCCGAATCGCCGGGCAATGGCGCCTGCTTGTCGCCGACCGTCAAAATGTCGGCGCAGCGCTGACCCGCGGCGCGGCCGAACACCACGAGATCGATCAGCGAATTGGAGCCGAGCCGGTTCGCGCCATGCACTGAAACGCAAGCCGCCTCGCCAATCGCCATCAGGCCGGGCACCACGACGTCCGGATCGGCGCCCTTCTTCGTCACCACCTCGCCGTGATAGTTCGTCTGCACGCCGCCCATATTGTAGTGCACCGTCGGCAGCACCGGGATCGGCTCGCGTGTCACATCGACGCCGGCGAAAATCTTCGCCGACTCGGAGATGCCCGGCAGGCGTTGATGCAGGATCGCCGGATCGAGGTGATCGAGATGCAGATGGATGTGGTCCTTGCTCTTGCCGACGCCGCGTCCCTCGCGGATTTCCATCGTCATGGCGCGCGAGACCATGTCGCGCGGCGCGAGATCCTTCACTGACGGCGCGTAGCGCTCCATGAAGCGCTCGCCCTCGGCGTTCGTGAGATATCCGCCTTCGCCGCGCGCGCCCTCGGTGATGAGGCAGCCCGCGCCATAGATGCCGGTGGGGTGGACCTGGACAAATTCCATGTCCTGGAGCGGCAGGCCGGCGCGCAGCACCATGGCGTTGCCGTCCCCGGTGCAGGTGTGCGCCGACGTCGCGGAGAAATACGCGCGCCCGTAGCCGCCGGTCGCGAGGATCGTCATGTTGGCGCGGAAGCGATGGAGCGTCCCGTCGTCGAGCTTCAGCGCGATCACGCCGCGGCAGCGCCCTTCCTGATCCATGATCAGGTCGATGGCGAAATACTCGATGAAGAACTCGGCGCTGTTGCGCAACGCCTGACCGTAGAGCGTGTGCAGGATCGCGTGGCCGGTGCGGTCGGCGGCGGCGCAGGTGCGCTGCGCCGGCGGGCCCTTGCCGTAGTCGGTCGTCATCCCGCCGAAGGGGCGCTGATAGATCTTGCCGTCGGTCGTGCGCGAGAAGGGCACGCCCCAGTGCTCGAGTTCATACACGGCCGCAGGCGCGTTGCGGCAGAGATACTCGATCGCGTCCTGGTCGCCGAGCCAGTCCGACCCCTTGACGGTGTCGTACATGTGCCATTTCCAGTCGTCCGCGCCCATGTTGGCGAGCGCCGCGGCGACGCCGCCCTGGGCGGCGACTGTGTGCGAGCGCGTCGGAAAGACTTTCGTAAAGCAGGCGGTGCGCAGGCCCGCCTGGGCGCAGCCGACCACGGCGCGCAAGCCGGCCCCGCCGGCGCCGACGATGGCGACGTCGTAGGTGTGATCGGTGATCGGATAGGCCTTGCCGTTCTGCGCCGGGGCCGCTCGCCTGCCGCCGTCCGCCTTGCCGATTCCGTCCGCCATGACGTCAGTTCCCGAATGCGAGCTTGAGGATTGCAATAAGCGATGCGGCGCCGACCGCGATGGCGAAGAACGTGTTCGCCATGGTGACGAGCACCTTCACTCCCTCGCCATGGACATAGTCCTCGATAATCACTTGCATGCCGATGCGCATGTGGATCGCCCCGGAAACGACGAACAGCGTCAGCAGGAGCGCCACCACCGGATTTGCGAGCAGCGCACGGGCGCTGGCGTAGTCCCTGCCCGTCAGCGCAATGACGATGGCGAGGAAGGCGAAGGCGAGAAACAGGTTTGCGACGCCGGTCAGGCGCTGGACCCAGAAATGCTCGGTGCCGGACCTTGCGGGACCGAGCCCGCGCACCTTGCCGAGAGGCGTCCGCAATGAGGAGCCGTGAGCCATCGCAGGGTCCTTAGCGAGCCGCATAGCCGACGATCCATGCGAGGATCGTCAGCGCGCCGGCGACGAAGGGCGTCATGCGGGCGAGGTTCATGCGGGCCTCAGGCTCGAACCCGCGCCCGGCGTCCCAAATGAAATGGCGCACGCCGCCAACCATGTGGTGGAACAGCGCATAGGTGTAGCCGAAGAGCGCGAGCCGGCCGAGCCAGCTTCCGGCCAGCCATTGCGCTCGCTCATAGGATGCCGGGCCGAAGGCAGCCGCGATCAGCCAGGCCGCCAGCAGAAGCGACCCCGCATAGAGCGCCGCGCCAGTGACGCGGTGAGCGATCGACATGGCCATCGTCCATGTCCATCGATAGATCTGGAGATGCGGCGACAGGGGTCGCGCAACCGGCGCTCGCGTCTCGGCCATCCGTCACCTGTCTGGAACCGGTCAAAATACTGCGGAACCCCTACCCAACTCGGCGTCCTTTCGCAATGCGGCAAAGGCGGGAAGCCCTGCGCCGCCCGAGGATCGCCGCCTCCCGGTCGAACCCCCACAGCCTGGGACCAGAGCTCAGCTTCGGCCTCAACGCCTAAAAACTTTGCGAATTCCGGCTGGTCCGCTATGCACTCGTTGAGTCACGCACGGAGCCCCCATGAATTTTGACCCCGCAACGCTGTCGGAGCGCCTCTTGCCGTGGGTCCAGAGGAATTGGGAGTGGCTGGTCGCGGGCCTGATCATTCTCATCATCGCGATCGTCATTCGACGGCTGCTCAGTCGCGCCGCACGGCGCCCCTCGGCGGCGAAGTCGGTAATCGTCGCGCCCGAGACGCCGGACACCCAGAAGCTCGACGTCGCGACCGCCGCCTCAGCCGAGATCTCCGCCGACATCGAGGCCTACGCCCGCGCCCTGTTCACCGAGGACATGGCGATGCAGGCCGAGCGCGCCGCCGCCAACGCGCCGCAGCATCTGCGCTTCGCCACGATCGCCGAGGCGCCCTTCATCTATGACGGCGTCATCATGCGCGACGTCGCGCTCCTGCCGACGTCGCTGATCGCCCCCGTCAGCAACCATTTCCGCCAGGCGCAGCACATCCTCGATTCGCTGCGCCGACAGAGCCTCCTCACTTCCGCCGAGAACAGCGCGGACGAGCGCATCGCGGCGTTGCGAAGCGTCGCACAGGCGCTGGCGCAGGGACTGGATCGCGCGACCCACGCCGCCGAGAAGCTCGATCAATGGCTCGCGAAGAATGGCGGCGCCTTCGAGCCGCCGCGCGGCCTCGCCGATCTGCCCATGCCGCAAATGAAGGGCGTTCATGTCGAGCGCGTCGGCCAGCGCGCCAAGGCCTTCCGTACGCTGCGCGAGGTCGCGCACGCGCGCCTTGCCGAAATCGAGGGTTTCATCGATGCGGCGCGGCGCAGTCATCACCTTCCCGCCGGTTCGGGGCGCACCCTGCCGCCGTCGCGGACCGCGCCGTCCGATCTCACCGTGGTGAAGCCCGAAGAAAAGCGCGCCGCGGAATGACGAAGGCCGACGACGCCGCAGCTTACCTTTGGCGCGCTCATCGCGAGCGCCGCGCTTTCGAAAACCTCCCTGATCCGCTCGCGCCCGCGACGATCGATGAAGCCTACGATGCGCAGGAGGCGTTCCATCGTCTCGCCATCCCTGCGCTCGGTCGGATCGCAGGCGTCAAGATTGCGACGACGACCAAGGTGATGCAGGCGCTGATGGGGATCGATCACCCTTGCGGCGGTGCTATTTTCGCTTCGCGGGTCTTTCCCTCGCCGGCGGAGCTCGATCTGTCAGCCTACGT
>JBEVKO010000207.1:0-4281 GCA_040509705.1 Beijerinckiaceae bacterium | reverse complement strand
TAAGCGCCCACGGCCGGGGACTCGCGGTCGACATCGCGTCGGTTACGCTCAGCGAGCGGCGCGTGATCTCAGTGGAAACGCCCAAGGATGATGCCGAGCGGCGCTACATCGCGGCCTTGCGCAAGGCGGGGTGCGGCTGGTTCACCACCATCCTCGGACCAGGTGCGGACCCGGCGCACGCGAACCATCTGCATTTCGATCTTGAGCGCCGGTCGAACGCGAACACGCGACTTTGCCAATGAGCAAAGGCGGGAGCAACGAGCCCCGCCCGAGGTTATGGGCGCGTCGCAAAACATCCGTCATTCCGGGGCGAGTTGAAAACGCGAGCCCGGAAACCACGGGCAGCGTTGCGACTGGTCCCGCTGCGCGGCTTCCGGGATGACTTTTGAAACATTCAAAGGCCCACTGAAAGCGCGAGCCCAGAACCCATTTCTCAGCGCGAAAGGAGTCTGCGATTGAGGTCCGGCGTCTGGCAGAGATTGCCGACCGGACAATACGGCGTATCAGCGGTAGGCGCCCAGGAGGCGCGCGCCACTTCCCCCGGCAGACAGAAGCGGCTGTCCGAGACGAAACGGTCGTAGACGTGAGGGCCAGAGCCAAGAATCACCGCGCCGCGGCTTGCCACCAGGGCGCGAGCCTGGCTGCAATACATGCGCAGGGAGTCGAGGCGCTGCGCTTCGGCCGCGCCGGCGCCGGATAACAGCGCGACCGCGACAACGAGAGAACGCATGTCATTTCCTTTCAGAACGTACGCCTCGACCTCCTCGTATGGCGACAAATCGGCGTTGGCGCTGTGAGGTTTCGCACTTGTGTTGCGCCCTCAGTCGTCGAACAGGGGCCGCCGGTCGGGCGTGTAGCAGAGGCCGCCTGCGACGCAGTTCGCGTTGTCTCGCGTCTGCACCCATCCGGGCCGCGTCGTCTCTCCAAACGCACAGAAGTTCGAGTTGGCGACGTAGCGATCGTAGATATTCGGCCCGGTACCGAGGATGACCGCGCCCTGCTGGGCGACGACGGCGCGCGTCTGGCCGCAGGACATGCGGAGGGTGTCGAGACGCTGGGCCTCGGCAGTTGAGGCCGCCAGCAGCGCAGCAGCGATCAAGAGAGCGCGCATTTTGAGCTCCTGCTTCAACGCCATTCAGCCGCAATCGGATACCCGGATTGTGGCGGAGAGAGGTCCGACGGCCTCGCAGGAAATTCGATTTCGATTACCGCGCTGTCGCCAATGGCTTCACGGCCCGCGCACGCGCACGCGCACGCAAGCGGCCTCGCACTGAACGCCACTCTGAAAAAGGCGGGAAACCGTCGCCGGACCCGCGAGTCGAAGAACCGCGAGCGGACCTGCCAGACTCGGTTCCGCGCCTAACCCGCCTTCCAGGCCACAACCTTCTGCGTCTGCCCGCCAAGCCCCTCGATGCCGAGGCTCATCACGTCCCCAGCCTTCAGGAACCTCGGGGGCTTGAATCCAAGTCCGACGCCCGGCGGCGTGCCGGTTGTGATGAGATCGCCAGGCTCGAGCGTCATGAATTCGGAGATGTAGGAGACGATGGTGCGCACGTCGAAGATCATGGTCTTCGTCGAGCCGGTCTGCATGCGTTCGCCGTTGACATCCAGCCACATGGCGAGCTTCTGCACGTCGTCGATCTCGTCTTTCGTCACCATCCAGGGACCGATCGGGCCAAAGGTCGGGCAGCATTTGCCCTTCATCCACTGGCCGCCGCGCTCGATCTGGAACTCGCGCTCCGAAACGTCATTGCAGATGCAGTAGCCCGCGACGACGCTCATCGCGTCCCTCTTCGACACGTAGGACGCGCGCTCTCCGATGACGATGCAGAGTTCGACTTCCCAGTCCGACTTCTTCGAACCCTTGGGCAGCATCACATCGTCGTCAGGACCGACGACGCAGGACGAAAGCTTGTTGAAGAGGATCGGCTCTTTTGGAATCGGCGCCCCGGTTTCGGCGGCGTGGTCGGCATAATTCAAACCAACGGCGATGAAGTTTCGAACATTTCCGACGCAGGGGCCGAGTCGCGGCTTGCCGCGCACCAGCGGCAGGCGGGAGGTCTTGATCTTGGACAGTCGCTTCAGCGTCTTGCCGTTAAGGGTCTCTCCATCGATGTCGTGAATGACGCCCGACAGATCTCGCACGCGCCCTTCATGATCAATTGCGCCCGGCTTTTCCTTGCCCGGTCGCCCAAAACGCACAAGCTTCACTCGCGCCTCCCCAAGTTGTCGGCATCGTCCTTAGCGAAGTCCTTGATGACGGGAAAGTGCATTGCAAGAGCGTTTCGCTTGCAAGCCGCCTGCATCAGGCTCATTCAGGCGACTCGCGCGCGCCGAATCCATTCGCCTGATGCTGAAATCCGCGGGGAACATGCGCTGCGGCGAATATCAGGGGCTTTGCGCCCGTATGCGGGCGCTGCAGCACTTTGCTCGACGGAAAAAATTTCCGCCACTGCGGCGCGCGCGCAACACTCAAATCTTCATGCGAAACAGCAGCGCCGCAACCATCTTCGTCGCATTGCAGCGCACTCAGGCTTTCAATTTCACATATTCGCCCGGCGCATCGGCGATCGCCTTGAGTTTGCCCTTGCCCGGGATGCGCGGTTTGACCTCTGCGGGAGCCTGTTCGCGCAGCCATGCGAACCAGTGCGGCCACCAGGAGCCGGGATGCTCTTCGGCGTCGCCGACCCAGTCCTCGAAAATTCCTTTCACGGGACCGCCCGTCCAATACTGATATTTGACCTTATTTGGCGGGTTAACGACGCCAGCGATATGACCGGATCCGGCCATCACGAACGTGACTGGCCCGCCAAAATGGGTCGAGCCGAGAAACGCCGATTTGGCAGGCGCAATATGATCCTCGCGCGCAGCGAGATTATATATCGGGATAGTTACTTTGGAGAGGTCGAGCCTGGTTCCGTCCAGCTCCATCGTCCCGCGCGTCAGTTTGTTTTCCAGATAGCAGTTGCGCAAAGAGAATGAATGGTTGGCCGCCGGCATCCGAGTGGAATCCGTATTCCAATATATAAGATCGAATGGCAGGGGCGGCTCGCACTTCATGTAGACGCCGACGATGTAGGACCAGATCAGTTCATTCGGGCGAAGCATGTTGAAAGAATTCGCCATCTTTGCGCCGTCGAGATAGCCGGTCATGGCCATGCGATCCTCAAGCTTTCGGATCTGCTCCTCGTCGACAAACACCTTTAGGTCGCCGGCGTATGTGAAATCGACCTGCGTCGTGAAAAACGTTGCGGCGGAAATCCGGTCATCGCCGTGCGCGGCCATCCAGGCGAGGGCGGCGGCCAGAAGAGTCCCGCCGACGCAGTAGCCGATGGCGGCGACTTGCTTTTGGCCTGTCGCCTTGGCGATGGCGTCGATAGCGGCAAATACGCCTTCCTTCATGTAGTGCTCGAAATTCTTGTCGCGATGGCGTTCGTCGGGATTGACCCAGGAGATGCAAAAGACGGTGAGGCCTTGCGCAACGCACCATCGGATGAAGGACTTCTCAGGGTTGAGATCAAGTATGTAGAATTTGTTGATCCAGGGCGGGACGATCAGCAGCGGCCGCTTCAGGACCTTTTCAGTGGCAGGGGCATACTGCAGCAACTCCATTATGTCGTTGCGGAACACGACTTTTCCCGGAGTGGTCGCGAGATTGACGCCGACCTTGAATTTGCTGCCGTCGGACTGGCGGATTTTAAGCTGCCCGCCGCCAGCCTCGACATCGTCGGCCAACATGTGCAGCCCACGGACCAGATTTGCGCCGCCCTGCTTGAGGGTCTGACGCAGCAATTCAGGATTGGTGAAGACGTAATTGGACGGCGAGAGGGCGCTGGCGATCTGCTTCACGTAGAAGTCGGCCTTGCGCCTCACGTGTGGATCGATGTTTTCGGCCTCCCTGACCATATCCCCGGCCCAGTTTGTCGTGTGCAGATAGGCCTGCCTGAGGAAGTCGAAGAACGGATTGGCGGTCCAATCCGGATCGTTGAAGCGTTTGTCTCCTTTGGGCGTCGCGATGGTGGGCTCGGCAGCTTCGCCACTCATGCGTCGCAGAGTGCTGGCCCATAGGTCGATAAAGCCGGACGTAAATCTCGTCTGCGCCTCGATGGTTTTTTCGGGACTCGCAAGCCAGCTCTGCGCCACCTGGCCGAGAGCGCGTACGACTTCCTGAACCTCATCGGCGGCGGTCGCCGGGATTTCACCGCGCTCGACCGGCTTCATATAGGCAGCCTGGAGGCGAGCCCCCTCCTCCATCATCTTGGCCATGTTCGCGGCGAGGGC
>JBEVKO010000206.1:0-7198 GCA_040509705.1 Beijerinckiaceae bacterium | reverse complement strand
TCTGGGGACAGGGGGGCATGGTGCTTGCCCATAGCTCGGGGCAGCGCCGCTATTTCTTCACCGTTTTCCTTCCCTGCTGATTGTCAGCTAATGGCGGGAAAGGGCATGAACGTGCCGCCTGTGTCGCACGACGAGGATCACTTTGATGTTCGCCACACGCGACTCTTCCGGCGAGCGCGCACACATTTCGCTGGCCGGCGCAGTTCGAGCCAAGGAAGGCGGCGCTCCGCTCCGGAAACTCCGAGCTAAGCCATTATGCCCAAGCCGGCCAACCGCCTTGTCGAAGGCGGCGCGATAGGCATTCAGGCGGCGATCAGAATTCTCCGTCAGGTCTTGAGAAAATATCGCGCAGCCCTTCCGGTAGGTCATCTGAGATCAATCCGCGTCCTGCGCGCCGGCCAGCCTCGCCATGGAGCCAGACGGCGGCGCAGGCCGCCTCCCAGGCCGGAACCCGTTGCGCAATCAGTCCGCCGACCATGCCAGCCAGCACGTCGCCGGAGCCCGCCGTGGCGAGCCATGGTGGTGCGTTCTCATTGATGGCGGCGCGACCGTCGGGCGCAGCGATCACCGTGTCCGCGCCTTTCAGAACGACGATCGCGCCCGTTATGCGGGACGCCGCCAGCGCCCGGCTCAGCTTGTCTGCCTGCAGCGCCGCGCGTAGTTCACCCGCGCCTCCCGTCAGCGATTTGAACAACCGCACGAACTCACCTTCGTGCGGCGTCAGCACGACCGCCTTTCGTCGGCTCGCGCGTGCGAGCGATCCCAGCCTGCCCGCCAGGAGCGTCATCGCGTCGGCGTCAATCACGAGCGTGGCGTCGGACGCCAGCGCGGCTCTCAGCTTGCCTTGGGCAGAGCGGTCAAGACCAAGCGCTGGTCCAATAACCGCAGCGTTTCTCCGCGGATCGTCGAGCAGAGCGCGGATCGCGGCCTCATTGTCCGCCAGTCGAACCATCAGCGCATCAGGACCGCGCGATGCGTGCGCAGAAAGTGCTTCCTGCGGCGTTGCAATGGTGACGAGTCCGGCGCCGGCGCGCAGGCCACCGCGTGCGGAAAGCCGTGCGGCGCCGACGCCTTCGATTCCCCCCGCAATCACGAGCAGATGTCCGCGCGCATATTTGTGTCCATCACTCGCTGGGCGGGGCAGTGCGTGACGCCAGAGCGCGGGCGCGTTCGCATAGAGCGCGCCGGCGCTTTCTTCCACAGTTGCATCCGGGACGCCGATGTCGGCCAAGACGACGGGTCCGCACAGGTCGCGCCCGGGGAGCAGGAGATGTCCCGGCTTTCGGCGCACGAACGTGATCGTGCGCGTCGCCCGGACCGCCACCCCTCTGATGGTCCCTGTATCGCCATCGACGCCTGACGGAACATCGACCGCCAGAACCGGAAGGCGACTCTCGTTGACGCGTTCGACAAGCGCGCGCGCTTCGCCGCCGAGTTCGCGCACCAATCCGGCGCCGAACAGCGCATCGATGATCAGCGCTGATCGATCGAGCGCCAACAATGCGGCCTCGGATACGGCGCCGTCCCAGAAGCGCAGCGCTTCAGCCGCATCTCCGCGAAGCGCGCTCGCCGGGCCTAGAATTCCCACTGCAACCTCGCGCCCGGCGGCCGCGAGAAGCTTCGCCGCAACGAGGCCGTCGCCGCCGTTGTTACCCGGGCCGCAAAGGACCGCAATCCTTCCTTCGCGACCGGTCATGCCGAGCGCCTCGCGCGCCACGCTTTCGCCGGCGCGACGCATCAGCTCAAATCCTGGCGTTCCGCCGTCAATCGAGAGCTGATCGACCCGCCGCATCCCCGCGATGGACACAAGCCGCTCGGCAATCTCGGAAAAATCGGGGCTCCACACGCGCTGCACTCACATTAGGCTTAATGCCTACAATTTAGGCGCATGGGATTTTTCGCCTGCCGCTTCAAGCGGCGCCGTCGGCTCTTTGCCGATTGGTGCGATGCCTCGCCGATGCTATTCACGTGGGCCGCCGGTGACGCCGGAGGGTCGCTCGGAGGGTAGAATGAAGAAAATCGAGGCGATCATCAAACCTTTCAAACTCGACGAAGTGAAAGAGGCGCTTCAAGACGTCGGCCTGCAAGGCATCACCGTTATCGAGGCCAAGGGCTTTGGCCGCCAGAAAGGCCACACCGAACTCTATCGGGGAGCCGAATACGTCGTCGACTTCCTGCCGAAGGTGAAGCTCGAGATCGTTCTTGCCGACGAGATGGTCGAGCGCGCCGTCGAGGCCATCAGGACCAGCGCGCAGACGGGCCGCATCGGCGATGGCAAGATTTTTGTATCGCGGATCGACGAGGCCATCCGCATCCGGACCGGCGAAACGGGCAATGACGCCATTTGAAGCATCCTTCAATTCCCGTTCCCAACTTCCTCAACCAAGGACCTGACTGATGAAAACCGCCAAAGACGTGCTGAAGGCGATCAAAGACAATGACGTCAAATATGTCGACTTCCGTTTCACTGATCCACGCGGCAAGTGGCAGCATATGACCTACGACGTGTCGATGGTCGATGATAGCATGTTCACCGACGGGATTATGTTCGATGGGTCCTCGATCGCGGGCTGGAAGGCGATCAACGAGTCGGACATGATCCTGATGCCCGATCCAATTTCGGCGGCGATGGACCCGTTCTTCGCGGCTGCGACCATGTCGATCAATTGCGACATCCACGAGCCCTCGACCGGACAGCCCTACACCCGCGACCCGCGCGGGATCGCCAAGGCGGCCGAAGCCTATGTGAAGTCGACCGGCGTCGGCGACACGGTCTATGTCGGTCCCGAGGCGGAGTTCTTCGTGTTTGACGACGTGAAATTCGCGGCTGACATGTACAATACCGGCTTCAAGCTCGACCACTCCGAGCTGCCGATCAACGGCATGACCGACTATGAAGGCGGCAATATGGGGCACCGCGTTCAGGTCAAGGCCGGCTACTTTCCCGTTCCGCCGCTCGACAGCGCACAGGACATGCGCGGCGAAATGCTTGCCGCCATGGGTTCGATGGGCGTCACCGTCGAGAAACACCATCACGAGGTGGCGTCGGCCCAGCACGAGCTCGGCATGAAGTTCGACACGCTGGTGAAGATGTCCGACCAGATGCAGATCTATAAGTACTGCATTCACAACGTGGCCCAGAGCTACGGCAAGACCGCAACCTTCATGCCGAAGCCGGTCTATGGCGACAATGGCTCGGGCATGCACTGCCATTTCTCGATCTGGAAGGGCGGGAAGCCGCAGTTCGCCGGCAACAAGTACGCCGACCTGTCGCAGGAGTGCCTGTGGTTCATCGGAGGCGTGATCAAGAACGCCAAAGCGGTGAACGCATTCACCAACCCCTCGACGAACTCCTACAAGCGTCTCGTCCCGGGCTTCGAGGCGCCGGTGCTTCTCGCCTATTCGTCGCGTAACCGTTCGGCCTCGTGCCGTATTCCGTGGACGACGAACCCCAAGGCGAAGCGGGTGGAAGTGCGCTTCCCTGATCCGATGGCCAATCCGTACCTCGGATTCGCGGCGCTGCTAATGGCCGGCATGGACGGCATCGTAAACAAGATCGATCCCGGCGCGGCCATGGACAAGGATCTGTACGATCTCCCGCCGAAGGAGCTGAAGAAGATTCCGACAGTGTGCGGATCGCTGCGCGAGGCGCTCGGCGCGCTGGACAAGAACCGCGGCTTCCTGAAAGCCGGCAACGTGTTTAACGACGACTTCATCGACAGCTACATCGAGTTGAAGATGCAGGAAGTCATCAAGTTCGAGCACACGCCGCATCCGGTTGAGTATGTAATGTATTATTCGGCGTGAGTTCCGCTGCATTCCAACCGAAAGGGCGCCCGTGGGCTCCCTTTCGCTTTGCGCCTACGGACGCGCTTCGATCACCATATTGAACGGCGTCTCGGCGGCTCGGCGCACGGACCTGAATCCGCCGGCTCGCACGACGTCGGCGATGCGCGCTTCGCCGGCCTGCGCGCCAAGTGCGAGGCCGACGTCCTGGCTCAGACTGGCAGGCACGCATAGTTGTGTCGAAAATGCGTAGTAGCTGCGCGAGATCGGATTGAGGTTCGCCTCGAGCCTGTCATTCGCCATCGGCTCGACGAGCATAAGGGTTCCGTCCCGTCTCAGGCTGCCGCGAGCATGCCTTGTCGCGCCGACGGGATCGCCCATGTCGTGCAGCGCGTCGAACATCGCGACCAGGTCATAGTCGCGGCCGGGAAATTGCTGCGCGCGCGCCGTCGCAAATCGCAGGTTAGGCGCGTCCTTGCCCGCCTCGCGCGCGTGAGCGACTGATCCCTCATGATAGTCGAAGCCGATGAATTCCGAATTGGGAAACGCTTCCGCCATCATCAATGTCGACGCGCCGTGGCCGCAACCTACATCGGCGACCCTCGCGCCGCGTTCCAGCTTCTCAACGACTCCGTCGAGCGCCGGCAGCCAGTCGGAAATAAGGTGGGCGCGATACCCCGAACGGAAGAAGCGCGCGGTGCCACAGAAGAGACAGCCGCAATGCTGATCCCAGCCGACGCCCTCCCCCGTCCTGAAAGCTTCGGTCAGACGCGGCGCGCCGGCGTACACGGCGGCGAGAGATTCAAAGCCTCCGCCCATAAAGACCGGGCTGTCCTCATCCGCCAAGGCGGCGATCTGTTCCGGCGTCATGAGAAAGCGGCCTTTCGCTGCATCATACTCAATGAGACCAGACGCTGCTTGCGCCGCCAGCCATTCCTGCACGTAGCGCTTCGCCGTCCCGGTCCGTTCGGCCAGTTCGGCCGGGGTCGCAGGCCCGTGCGCCGCAAGTGAGCGGAAAAGCCCAAGCTTGTCGCCGAGATGCACCAGAGCCGCGTTGGCGGCTGCGCCGACCTCGTTCACGAGCTTTCCAAGCAGCGCATGCAGCTTATTGTCGTCGATCATCATGTTGCTGTTCCAAAGCGTGTGCCTCCGCGGCGCGATATGACGCAAGCGAGGCCTTGGCGGAATGACCGGAACGCCTCAAAGTTTGCTCGCCAGTCCGAACGGTTGCGACGTCTTGTCTGAGCGTCCAGGAATCTTGCCCAGCCGTCGGAGAAAGGACCAAGGATGGGCGTCGATCCCCTGTCGGATGTCTTGCGCGCGGTGCGGCTCACCGGCGCGATCTTCTTTGACATCAAGCTCTACGAGCCCTGGGTCGCGGCGACGCCCACCGCCCAACAATGCGTTCCCTTTGTGATGCCGCATGTCGAGCATCTCCTTGAATATCATATCATCGCGGAGGGCGGCTGCTGGGCCGGACTTGCGGACGGCGAGCTACTGCGTGTCGAAGCGGGCGACGTCATCGCCTTTCCACAGGGCGACGCTCACATTCTCGCAAGCGCCCCGCATCTGCGGGCGGAGCCGGATTTCGCCATGTACCGCGCGGCGCAGAATGCGACGCTGCCTTTTGCGCATTCACATGGCGACGAGAGCGGAGCCCGTACACGCGTCATTTGCGGCTTTCTCGGCTGCGCCGCGCGCCCGTTCAATCCCCTGCTGAGCGCCCTGCCCCGCCTGCTCCACGATCGCGCCGCCCATCGCACCGATCGCTGGATCACGGATCTCGCGCGACTCGCCGTCGCCGAATCCGAAAGCCGCAGCAGCGGCGGGCAAAGCGTGCTCGAGCGCGTCAGTGAGCTCATGTTCATCGCCGTGGTGCGCCGCTATCTCAATGCGCTTCCCGGGGAGCAGACGGGTTGGCTCGCGGGTCTGCGTGATCGCTATGTCGGTCACGTCCTGGGCTTGCTGCATGCGCGGCCCG
Organism: Beijerinckiaceae bacterium; assembly: GCA_040509705.1. Taxonomy (GTDB): domain Bacteria; phylum Pseudomonadota; class Alphaproteobacteria; order Rhizobiales; family Beijerinckiaceae; genus Terrirubrum. Next base: position 1,431 of record JBEVKO010000206.1, on the reverse strand, counting down.
CTCATCCATGGACGATTGACGAGCTCGCGCGGGAAGCCGGCATGTCGCGCTCCTCGCTTGCGGAGCGCTTCGTGCATTTCGTTGGCCAGCCGCCGATGCAGTACCTCACGCAATGGCGAATGCAGATGGCGTCGGACATGTTGGGCCGCGGGTCCGACAGTGTGGGGCGCATCGCCGCCGCCGTCGGCTACGACTCTGAAGCGGCGTTCAACCGCGCATTCAAGAAAATTGTCGGAACGCCGCCGGGAGCATGGCGGCGGACGCAGACCCTCGGTTCGGACGAATCGCACGCCGCGCTCACCCCGCAACTGGCGGTGGGTCCCCGATCGGCATGAAGTCCGTCAAGGCAAGCAACGGCGGCGTTGAAGCCGGATCGACGATCAACCGGAAGGATCTGCGCATGCGGGCGGGCAGCGTGTCGCGTGCGACAGCGCACGGGATGTCGATCAGTCGCAGTAAGCTGCCGTGTCGACAGATGGCGCCATGCTAGGCCGAACGACGACTTGAATTGACGGAGGAGGGCCTACTCGCTGAGCCTTTCGCCCAGCTCCTGCAGCGCGCCATCGATTGGCGTGAACGAAAAGCGCACCACGTGCTTGCCCGCAGGAACCTGTACAGCGCGAAACAAGACGTTCGCCTTCAGAATGGGCGTCGAAGCGCCGTCAACGGTCGCTCGCCACCATGGATGCCAGATGTCGTTGAGCACCACAAAGCCGGCCTCCGCCGCATCGACAGAGATTTCGACTTCGGTGTTGTGGTAGCGCGCAAGCGTCACTTGCGATGGAGGCGACGCCTTGGACTGCGACGGCAGCATGATAGCCAGCTCGTTGTCTGAATGAACGCTGGCGATGCGCGACGCGACGGGATGTGCGGCGACATGTGGATACTCCGTCGCCGGATCACTTTCGAGCAGGACTGTTGTGACGGGATCAAATTCGGGCCACCGTCCGCTTTCGTAGATCGAGTCGAAATCGGTCAGCATCCAATCGCGGGCGAACATTACGCGCGGCCGCGCTCGTGGATTCTCGTAAATGTAACCGTCTTTCGTGCGCTTGATCAGTTGCAGGTCGCCCTGTCGGTACTTTGTGTCGACCTGTTCGATCGGCACGCGCGAGACGATGAAGCGAAGCCCGAGAAGATTGGCGAGACGGCAGTTGTAGCGCGGAAACATCGCCGTGAACTTCTTCTGGTCGACGCCGGCGACGGTATCGATCGCGCCGGTCGCATCCGCGTAGTCGGCCAGACGCAGCGGATTGAACCCGAGCGTGTGATCGAAGCCGTGCACGAGGCCGACGTTCGGCCAAGCGTAGCCCAGCCCGACCATCTCCACGCGGTCGCGCCGGTCCGACGGTCCGGACTGCGCAAGCCTTTCCTTCAGGAAGCGGATGGTCTCGTTCGTCGTGTTCGGATCGAGCACGTCGTAGGCCTGCG